>JAOTSI010000261.1 GCA_029865005.1 Desulfobulbaceae bacterium | reverse complement strand
CCATGATCACCGGGCGAGGCAGTTATCATCATTACCATACCGGGACCATGACTCGGCGTAGTCCCAGTCTAAACCGTGAGCTAGACAAATCTCTCTTGGCGATTAACCCTAAAGATGCCCAAGAGTTGGGGGTTCGAAACGGTGATAAAATCCAAATTTCCTCACGACGGGGGTCTTGTTGTTTTTTCGTAAGCATCACTGAAAGCATGCGCCAAGGTGAGCTATTTAGTAATTTTCATTTTCACGAAGCACCGGTTAATGCACTAACCGTGATCGACTCCGATCCCAAGGCTCGAATTCCCGAGTTTAAGATCTGTGCGGTAAAGGCAGAAAAGGTATCACTATGAATGAGCCCGTTGATTTATGGTCTTATGGCCTGGTCTCTGCCTTATGGGGAGGAAGTAATCCTTGAAATATCAAACGAATGGTTGTTGCTAGTTGTCAGCATGCTTTGATCTCGAACCAAAATACTCATAAATCAACAGACCCATGAATGAACAATATATTCTTAAAAAAGATCATCTTGCCTCCATATTACGTAAATTAGGAAAGAGTAATCAATTGGTGGCTCCTCTGCGAAATGAACTAGGCGATACCCTGTTTTGCCAAGTGGAGAATTTGGAAAATTCGGAAATTGATTTGGATAATCAGCCTCAAAATTCACTTAAGCAATTTTTTTTCCCTCAAACAGAAACTCTAAGTAGCTACCTGGTTGACCATGAGCCAGATGGTGGCAAGTTACGCTATAAATTTTACCCCCATTTGCCTGAAAATCTGCCAACAGTCTATTTTGGTGTCCGTTCCTGTGATATGTTTGGCGTACTCTATACCGATTTGATTTTCCTACAATCCTCCACCAAGGACATTTATTATAAAATTCGACGTGACAATGCCATCTTCATCACCTTGGCATGCAATACTCCCTTTCCCAACTGTTTTTGCAATGCTACCCGTACCGGTCCACATTTGGAAATGGGTTATGATTTACAGCTTACCGACCTGGGTGACCGATATTTCGTGGAAGTTGGGCGGGCACGGGGCGTGCGTTTGGTTAATGAGTGGGCACCGTTTTTTACTCCTGCCAGCCAAAAGGACCGCCAGTTTCAATTCCAAGCAGCTCTTGAAGCGCGCGGTTTATTTAACAAACAAGTGCACGTAGACTTAGCCCTTAGATTATTAGCTGAAGAGCCGGAACCGGTGGAGATTCTAGGTGATTTATCAAGTCGTTGCCAAGATTGTGGCGGCTGCGCTTTCATATGTCCCACCTGTGTTTGTTTTAATATTTACGATCAGCCCACCGGAGAGGATAAAGGTGAGCGCATTCGTAACTGGGACGCTTGTACCTTTAGTGGCTTTACCAAAATGGCTGGTGATCACAATCCAGTGGAACCGGAAACCCAACGGGTCCGGAAACGATTCCTCCATAAGCTTAAGCATGATGTGGAAAAACATGGACGTCCCAGTTGTGTTGGATGCGGACGTTGCGTGGGGATGTGTTTTGGTGGGGTGGATATAGTACGATTTATCGATATGCTCAGTGAGCTGGAAGATAGCTGTTTGGAGAGAGAATTCTAATGATACATAACCCGCAAAAGCCCTGGCCTGACCAACCGCTACGTGGTGGAGGCGACAATGTTTACTTACCACAGCCTGCAGTAATCAAAGAAATCATAGTGGAAAATGAGCTAGTTAAAACCTTTGTTTTCGACTTTGAAGATGTACTGGCTGCTTATGATTTTCGTTATCAGCCCGGCCAGTTCATGATGATCTCGGCCCCCCATTGCGGAGAAGCACCAATATCCTTCTCCTCCAGCCCTTCACGCCCCGGTTCCTTTGAACTAACCATTCGAAAAACAGGTAAATTAACCAATGCTTTTCATCAACTGCAAGCCGGTGATGTCATCGGTGTGCGTGGCCCATATGGCAAGCCCTTTCCCATGGAAGAACTAAAGGGGAAAGATCTGCTTTTTGTGGCCGGGGGCATCGGTTTGGCTCCCCTTCGTTCCGCTATTATTTATGCACTTGATCACCGCAATGATTACGGCACAATTCAGGTTTTATACGGCAGTAAACAACCGGATGAACAATGCTTTAATGTTGACCTACAAGAGTGGCAGGATCAAGGGGTTGATTGTTTGGTAACCGTTGATAAAGGCGATGAGAATTGGTCTGGACGAGTGGGTTTGGTCACCAAACTACTTGAGGAAATTAACCTGACAAGCAATAAGCTAACCGCCCTGGTATGCGGTCCCGGCATCATGATTCGTTTCGTTCTGGAACGTTTACAAGAGATGGGCCTCAGCGATGATCAAATGATCACCACCCTGGAACGTCATATGAAATGCGGAGTAGGGATCTGTAATCATTGTTATCTGGATGGGAGGCTGGTTTGTGTTGATGGGCCGGTTTTTTATAAGTCGGAGCTTACCGAGCTGGAGAGGCTGTGAGTATGAAACATCGTACAAAGCATAAGGTTGTCTTCTTACCGGGCACTCGGCAGGTAGAGGTTGAACAGGGAACAACTCTTATTAGAGCCGCTCGTATGGCTGGATTACATATCAATGCCTCTTGCGGCGGGGCAGGTGTTTGCGGAAAATGTCGGGTGGAAGTGGAACAAGGTACGGTAAGTGAGGGCGTCAGCGAAAAATTTTCCACCGATGAAATAGCTGCCGGAGTGCGCCAAGCCTGTACCGCAAAGGTGGCGAGTGATGTAGCTGTGCGCTTGCTCGACACAGCTGGTTTAAAAAAGGGTCAACTTGGAGTTGAGGTACCGGAACATCACCGAGCTGCCATGCACTCTTTTGATATCACGGAGCTTAAGCGCGAGGGAATTTTTCTCCCCCCGGTGGAAAAATATTTTTTGGAACTTCCCCACCCCGACCACAATGATAACCAGGCCGACGGCAGCCGGGTTATTCGGGCTTTGAAGGAGCAATACGAAGAGCGGCATATCCATATGGGTTTAGGGATATTGCAACGATTACGACGGGTTTTGCGTGAAGATGATTTTAGAGTCACCGTGACTCTGGCTAGGCCGGTAAACAAAGATGCCCGCTCACGAATGGTTAATCTTCAAGCTGGTAACTGGTCCCATCGTAATTTCGGGGTGGCCATTGATATCGGAACCACCACCGTCTATGGGCAACTTATTAACAAGCTCACTGGCGAGGTGATGGCTGAGGGCGGAGCGTATAATAAGCAGATTAGCCACGGCGAAGATGTGATTACCCGCATCATTCATGCTGAACAAGCCGAAGGGCAGGAACTCATGCAAAACTTGGTGGTAAGTACCATCAATGAGGTAATTGAACGATTATTGAAACAACATAAGGTGGATCGAGACGAGATTACATCAGTCTCCCTGGCTGGTAATACTGCCATGACCCATCTTTTAATGAAACTGGAGCCCCACAATATACGCCGTAGTCCTTACGTGCCAGTATCCACCCTGTTTCCGCCGGTACGAGCCTCCGATATCGGTATTGATATCAGCTATTACACCATGGTGCTCGCGTATCCGGCTATCTCCAGTTATGTGGGTGGCGATATCGTGGCGGGAGTTATGGGCTCATCCATGTATCGGACCAAAAAACTGACCCTTTATATTGATATCGGTACTAACGCAGAAATTGTAATCGGTAATCGGGATTGGCTGGCTTGTGCCGCCTGTTCCGCCGGACCTGCCTTTGAAGGGGGAGGAATTTTACACGGCATGCGAGCCGCTGACGGAGCCATTGAAGATTTTTCCATTGACCCCGAAACGTTGGAGCCAATGAATATTACCATCGGTGGGAAACCTGCCAAGGGGATTTGTGGATCTGGTCTTCTACTTATCATTGCAGCTTTTTTTGAAAATAAGGTGCTTGATCAGCGAGGCCGCTTTTATCGCAATCTTGATACTTGGCGATTACGAGAGGGCCGTAGCGGTTTTGAATTTGTCCTGGTACGGGCCGAGGAAAGTGGTATTGAGCGCGACATAGTACTAACTGAGGTGGATATAGATAATTTTATCCGCGCAAAAGGGGCGATATATGCAGGGATAACCACCCTATTGCAAGAGGTGGGTCTCTCTGTGGCTGATTTAGAACAGGTTATTCTGGCCGGAGCCTTTGGTTCCTACATTGATCTTGATAGCGCTATAACCGTAGGTTTGCTACCGGAAGTAGATCCCAAAAACATAATGTATGTGGGTAACGGTTCACTTATGGGTTGCCGGATGAACGAACTCTCCAACCATATTCGTCGCGACGTGGTTGATGTGATCCAAAAGATGACCGGCTTTGAACTCTCTGAAGTCCCCTCCTACAAAGACCAATACGTGGCCTCCCTCTTTTTACCCCACACGGATGGCTCATTATTTCCAAAAGTGATGGGGAGGCGGAGAAGGCTGAAAGAGTAGCGCTTTATAAACGTATACTTCATTAGCCTTATGGAAGTTTCCTTAGTTGTTAGTGAAATAGAGCAATGGTTAGTGGTAATCTGGTAACCGTCCACCGGTCTTAATTATTTGTTGAAGCACCATCGGTCGCTATAGCTCAACTATGAGACAGGATTTGATCGTGTGAAGGTGCGGTTTAGGTGAACGGTTATTTATTCCATACGTCCTGTTTATTAGAAAAAAAACCTAACTAGTGGATAAAGAATTGTTATTGTTTATGCCGCTAATCTGGTGGATTTTATCAAGAATTATCTGCCGGTACTTGGTGTTTTCTGCTGGGAATATTTCTTTGATGAGTTGGCCATGGGTACCAGCTGTTCGATGATACAGATTATATACTTCGCACTTTGAGCAGCTTGTGTGTTTTTTTCCCACCGATCCTTGTACCTCGTCGCCGCATAAGGTTCCTGCAATAGCCCAGCAACTATGGCCCATACCTTCCTTGGAAGCGATACATTCTCCTAGTTCATGAACTTTTTTTCCTGAAGTATGACGTTCGCAGCGATTGATTTCCCAACAATTTTTCAAAATCATTTTAGAATTTTTGCTCATAATATTTCTCCTCTCCTTGTGGCGTAAATAAAACAATATTTCGTATGTAGTTGTATTGGTAGGGCATTGTCCTTCATTGTTGTGCGAAATAGTTTATGATATCTAGAACACATTGCCCGACAGAGAATATTTTAGCAATAACTATTCCTAGTTTGAATTGTTTAATGAACTTGGGAGAAATATATTAAGCAAAAAATATCCTTTTCACTAGCTATGTATGATCTTTATCCCTTTAAAGGCAGGTTGATAGGTGCGTAGCTATGTTTTGCCATTGGAGTAAGTTGAAAGATGTAAAAAATAACAGTATGAAAATATTTTTTAGTTAGAGTGGCTAGCCTAAACTCCTGTATCTGTATTGTTTATGTGTTTCCGTTAGATTTTAATTGTATTCCCAAGGTTTAGGGTTAACTTGATTACCCAAACATTTTGTAGCAAACTGGTTTGGTATGCGTTATGACATGTATACTGCCATGCAGTATATATAATAGTTTGAAGTAGTTGATAATGAGATTGAATATCAACAAGTCAAGTAACTTTAAATTAAAAGAGGGGGGGAGGATGATCATAAAACGAAGAGTGTTGACATTAGCTGCAGGATTCGTGATGTTAACCGGGCCTGTTATAGCTGCCGATATGGTAGCTTCCAACTGTACCAGTTGTCATGCTTCAAAAAATGGTGAATTGTGGGGGCCGGTTTCTCCAGGTAGTCAGACCGATGATGGTTTTACGCTTAAAATTAACGATTCAGTTTATACGGTTAAATATGATAATAAAACTGAATTGAAAAAGTTTTTTTCAGCCAAACAATTACGGGACGATAAGTCGGTGGAAGTTGTTCCAAGAAGTCAAAGCGGCAATATTATAACCGCAGATTCTATTAGCTATAAAGATAATATCAGTTTTATAAAGCCTGAAATGATTATGGAGCTTGATGAGCTCAGTAATCTCTTAAAGAAGGATCCTAAAGAAGCAAATTATGTTCTTTTTGATGTTCGTGGTTACGGTGACTATATTGATGGGCATCTACCACGGGCAGTTTCTCTTCCATATTACCGGATGATAAAGTTTAAGGACAGATTACCAAAAGATAAAGACACACAAATTATAACCTATTGTAACAGCTATGGCTGAGGCATGAGTCCTCACTTTTACCGGGTGGTAAAAGAAGTTTATGGTTACAAGAATGTTAAAGCATTTTATTCAGGTTTTCCGTCATGGCAAAAAACCGGCCTGCCGGTATACACCGAGCCGGAGTTTTTGAAATTGATGATCGAAGAAAAGGGTGCATATGTACTCGTAGATCTTCGTTCGCAAGAACAGGCCGCTAAAGATCACATCCCTGGGGCAGTTAATTATCCCATGGATGAACTGGAAGATTTATATCAAGATCTCCCTCCAGATAAAAAAGTTACTAGAATAATATACTATTCTGATAATGAAGAGGACTCTAAGATAGCCCATAAAACCATGCGAATTAATGGCTATGATCGA
>JAOTSI010000260.1 GCA_029865005.1 Desulfobulbaceae bacterium | reverse complement strand
TTACCTATATTCTTTCTACCATGAATAACAGTTAAACGAGACTTGGAAGGGTCCTGAAAAAATGAGCGTAATTTCTTTAAATGTTGTTCTCGTCCGACGAATTCAGACATGAGTACCTCTTACATAATCTTTCGTGATTGCTTCTAAGGATCTCGAAAAAAAAATCAAACAAACTGGCTTACCTTTTTTGTAACCGTTCACCGGGTTGCAAAAAAGAGCTCCATAACATCGGACTGTTAAGCGTTTACCAGGGCTACGCATATATGCAAGCAGACCGGTGAGCTATAGTTAATCCAATGTGAATCCGGTCTGATCGAGCGCAGGCGTAGTGCTGGTGAACGCTTACCCTTTTTTCCGTTTTCTTTGCTGCAGCAACAGTAAAATAACCAAGCTATAAGCCTATTACCTAGCCTTGAAGTCGAAAAATGCTTCCAGACAATCTCTGCTCAATATATTTCCTCTGAGTTCCTTAAAACCTACCCCAAACTTTCTATTTGTCATCCCTACTGAGTATTCATAAACACAGAGTCATTTATCGTCAAACATTTTGATAAAAAGAAATAATAATGCGACCACAAAACCAACAACTACCTGATTTTTTAATCAATAAAACCATAAACAGATCCAGGTACTTTAAATTGATACTATTGTCAATAATCGCTATAAGCCATTTTTACAAGAGGGATGCAACCACGGGAAAATATCGTACGGTGTCCACTAAGGGAAAAATATTATGGGAGAAGAGGATTAAACTATTTGCTAAAAAAATAGGTACCTGGTCATAGAATTTATAACTAACTGATTTGATTCATCTCGATATAGTAAATAGTCATAGGTGACTTAGATTTATACAATTGCCGCTTCTCGCTATAGCCAATCTATACGAGAGGAAGGCTACTGCATGAAGATGTCATCTACTATAAGGTTCTATGCGTCGCCACTCTCCGATTTTTAGTGGCCGGAATACTCTGGAATATGCATAAAGTAGGTTCTGATTTAACCCACAGCATTTATGGTGGCTCCAAAGTATTTATTTACCAAAAATTTTCTCACCCCATGACAAGAATCTTATCATTCTGCACACCTAAAATGAATGTTACCAATCTTCCATAGGCTTCCCCTTTTCAACAATGGTGTCCACTACTGAAATATTTCTTTGGGCAAGCTCAACCTGGCCCTGAATCATTTCGTAGAGAAGATCATTTTCTCCCAGTTGCTCCCCAACTTCTTCCAGTAAATCCTGCCCCTGTTGAAGATAACTCTTCATTTTCGACAACAAAACCTTTCTCTTCTTATGTCGCGCCAGCTCATCGTCAATAATCGGCAAGAGCCTCTTTATGGAGACCTCAACCAAAAGATCTCTGGGTATTTTCTGCTGTTTCGCTGTCTCGTTAAGTGAAAGCAGCGATCTTCTGCTGATAACAAAGGTTTTTTGCTGGCGATCTTGTTTATCCCCTGCGTAACCTTGGACCTCCTGGGCAACCTGACCTAATATCTTTGAATCTTCAATAAGCTGATCAAAAAGTGATTTTTGCTTAATGCCCAGCTGGCCAGCTATCACACTGAGCAGTTCAATCACCTGATGCGGCAGTCGAAAAGTCGCTCTGACGGATTGTTTTCTCTTTAAATCGTCCACCGTCAGCCGAATTTTTGTCTTACTTTGTTTTTTCTTCTCCGGTTTCATTTCAAACCTCCATAACTTAAAAACATGCACTATTTATTACTTTATTACTGTATGCCATAAAAGTAATAAAATAGAAATTGTAAAAAAAAAAGTTTAAAGATATTGACACCAATTTTTTCGTAATTAATATTTTTCGCACAGGCTAATAAGCAACCAACCATAATGATGTTGTGACCAGAGGCATATAACATTTCAGTAGGTTGGAAAGGTGCCCACCACGCGTCGACAATACTTTGATGCAGGGTGAGCATTAGATACTAAATATATTCAGGAGGAACGATTATGTGGACAAGAGTAAACGATATTGACCGGATGTTTGGAGCCATGGATTTGCTTCGTTCCAGGATGAACAGAATGTTCACCGATCATGACAGATTCCATGGAAACTACGGGTGGCAAGTCGCCGAGGCATCTCCCCACACAAACCTCTATGACAATGGGGATCATTTCGAGATAAGAGTGGAAATCCCCGGACTGGCTAAAGAGGACATGAACATCAAGATTCAAGGGAACTATCTTGAACTGAGCGGCACACGGAAGTCAGATGCACCGGAGGGGTATAAAGCCCATCGCGTGGAACGGAGCACCGCCACTTTCACACGCAGCTTTACTTTACCAGCTGATGTGGATGTGGAAAAAGTCGAGGCAGGTCTGAAAAACGGCATTCTCACCATGACTTTGCCAAAAGCAAAAGCTGCCAAACCAAAGCAAATCGATATCAAATAATGAGTCCTTTATCCTTAAATATAGATCTTTGGAGGTTGAGCCATGATTGAGAAAGCAAACATCACCACAAAAAAAGAGTCGCTGCCAGAACGGAGCCACGAACTCCCGTCTATCATACCGGTGGTTGACATCTATGAAAACGAAGATGAAATCCTTCTCCACGCCGACATGCCTGGTGTTGCTAAAGAGGACATCACCGTCAATATTGACAACGGTAAACTGGATATTTTCGGAGTGCGAAACATGAAAACCTCCGGCGTAGCAAGCTGGGAAGAGTTTGAAAATGTGGAATTCCGTCGGAGCTTTTCCGTTCCCCAAGCCATTGACGTTGGCAAAATCGGCGCGAAACTAAAGGATGGTGTACTCAAGTTGCACCTGCCAAAATCTGAAGCTGCCAAGCCGAAGCAAATTGAGATTAAAGCTGCTTAAAGGAGATTTTAGCTTAAGGGGCTTGTACATTATATACAACCATTGATATTTGAGACGATAGCTTTCTAACCCCAAATGAAGAGAAAGAAGCGGGAAATCTACCAGAGACGATTTCCCGCTTTCTTTTTGGATGGAGGTGCGTAATGGATATAAATAACCTAGCTCCTTGGAATTGGATTAAAAATGAGAGGGGAAAAGCAACAGAAAAAAGAAGGAAAAGAGAAAAACTACTATCTAATAGAACGATCATATGGATCATTTCAGAGGATATTAACCCTTCCTGATGACGCGAACCATGACGAGGTCCAAGCAACCTTCAAAAATAAAGTGTTGACTGTGATCAGGCCAAATAAGGCATAACCGAATTCTGCTATGAAGCAGATTGATATAAAATAGTCCTCCTCCCCAACCAGCACCAGGACACTTCTCGCTCAATTCCGGCATCCCTACGTCCTGGCTCGTTCTATGCCTGAGCTCACCCTAGTGCTGATTTTTTGAGGCAAAACAATAAGATTTTGCATAAATAACATTATTGAGAATAAGAAATGCCTCAAAGAGCATTCAACAACAAATTTAAACCCTGTGGCCAAGTTCATTTTTTGTTATAGAAGTGCTCAAGATAAGTTAGCCGTCCTATTGCCATCCTACTACAACCATTTCTTTCTTTTTAAGAAAAACAGTAACACAAGGGCTAGGCCGGTCAAGATGCCAACAAAGAAGTAAAAAGCTGCTTTATTCTCAGCCCCTGGTATGCCGCCGACATTAACACCAAAAAGTCCGGTTAAAAACCCTAGGGGTAAAAATATGACCGTAACCAGGGATAAAACATACATTCGGGCGTTCATTTGCTCAGAAAGACTGCTGACAAGCTCTTCATGGATAATCATGGCACGGTCCCGAATGGAATCAAGCTCCTCAATATAGCGTATTTGCTGGTCTGCAACTTCTCGCAAACGATAAATACTATTGGTACCCATCCAAGGAATTTTTTCATTGCAGAGGCGAGACAAGGCCTCTCTTTGCGGGGCAAGATAACGCCTAAGAGCTAAAGACTCCCTACGGATCTCCGACAGCTGCTTACGCAAAGAAGTACTACCCAGCCCTATCACTTGCTCCTCACAATCGGCCAACCGTTCTTCAATACCATTTATGTTATCATCCATCCGATCAACAATTCGAGAAATCAATTCAACAATAAAGAGAGAACTGTTAGCCGGTTCACCATCCTCTTCCATTCCCCCGGCAATCTCTGAGATAGACAATAGATTTCGCCTGGTTGTAGATATAACACGGTACTGATCCGCCCAAAGCCGAACGGCAATCATGTCTTCGGGGTCTGAACCAGGGTTAAGATTAATTCCCCGTAATGAAACGAGAAGTGAGTTTTTAATATGTGCCACCCGTGGTCTTGTATCTTCAGCGAGTAAATACTCTTTGGCAACATCATTAATTTCGCTTTGGTCATTAATCCAATCAATTGCCACATCAAGGGCATAATCAAAATGAAGCCAGAGAAAACCATCCTCTGGTTGCCACTGGTTTACTTCTTTTAGGCTTAAACGAAAAGATTGCCCGGCAGTATCAATTAGAAGAGCAATCATTGATCATCACCATCCTGGGGTACCATTTTATCAAGCTTATCCTTTACTGTTGATGCTATTGATTGCAAATGAAGATCTCGCTGAGGAAAAGGAATCGTCACCCCTGCGTCTTTTAACTTTTTAAATAGGAGAAAATAGTAATCACTGCGTAAGCCAGACAAAGCTCTTAGCTGATGCATTCGGCACCAGACTCGGATTGAAAAATCTAAACTACTGTCACCAAAGCCTTCAAAAAAAATTTTAATGGGATGTTCTTCATCTTCACGGGTAATCTCGACCTCCCTGGCTGTTTCTTCTGCAATGCGTACGATTTCATCTGGATCTGAACCATAGGAAACACCAAAGGGTACGGTGAGCCGACGCCAGTCATCACCATAGGTCCAGGTATTGACCCTACCGGAAACAAATTCCGAGTTGGGAACAATAACATCATCACCATTGACCGTTCTAATGACAGTTGATCGAATAGCAACACGTTTCACTTCACCAGTGACCCCGCTTTCCAAATTAACAATATCACCAACCTTAATAACCTGTTCGGATAATAAAATGATGCCGCTCATGAAATTGTTAACAATGGTTTGCAGGCCAAACCCGATACCCACACCAAGGGCACCGAAAATAACGGCAAGATGACTCAAATTAACCCCTACAGCACTTAAAATCCCGAAAACCCCAAAAACAACCGAGAAATAATAAGCCAGGGTTGTAATAGATGTCACAGCCCCCAGGGAGAGACTTGTTCTTTGATGGAGTATGGCCAGAGCCTTGGCCCGCAGGAAACGAAGCAGGAGTAAAACAACAACAAGCAGAGAAACAAACTTCATCAATGCTGCAAGGGTAAGACTAGTCTCCCCTAACGAGAAAAAAGGATAATAAAGAACTGACAAGGTAGTTTGCCACGTCTTTTTGAGGTTTTCATCAAAATAGACCTGAAGGTTTTCATGAAATGGCATTTCTAATTGCAGAAAATCTGTGAACCAGCGGATCTCGTTAATAAGCTCAAGGGCATCATTTTTATTATCGAGCATGCTTGCGGTTAAAACTTCTATGAGTTCATGTTCTTTAGCCAACTGCCTCTCTAACGACGAAATAGTTTTCTTTTCCTGTATATTTGCTAACCCAGTGTGCTCATCGCCTGCTAGCAATAGTTTTTGTTGCAGTTGAGATTTTTGCAGACTTATCTGCAATAATTCGTCATTCAATGCCTTGAGGATTTCAGCAAGATCTCCCTGTTTCTCACGCCAAAAGAGTATGCCGTCTCGAATATTCTCACCTTCTTTGTTTCCGGCATAGTGATTCAATCTGTAGAGTGAAAAAGTTGATGTCATTACAGCAAGCTTATAATTTAGCTTTTTCTGTTCCAAATCTTTACGCTTAACATCTATTGTGTCAATGATTGAATCGAGACGTTTTTTTTCTACTTTTAGGTGCTGTTTGTTGAGGTTTGCTTCTGTAGTTAGTTTTTCTTCAACCTTTTCTAATTGAAGCTCAAAGCGCAATAATTTCTCTTCAAGAAGTTCCGTTTCACCTTTAACCTCTTGAACAAACTTGTTTTGCTTAAGAGTTACCCTATCTAACTCCTCTTTTTCTGCCAATAAATCACTATCTGAGATATGGATATATTTAAGGCAATTTTTTATTAACTCAACTCCTTTTTCACGTAAGCTCTGAAGAGAACCCAACTGTTGAAATTGCCTCGCATGCCTAAGCGTAAGAGTTGAATATTGAACCTGAAATCTATAGATATAAGCCGCTCGCTCAAAAGCAAATACCCTTTTCCCCTCGTCCTTCTTCATCCGAGCATACTCAAACAAATGTGACTCAAGACTTTTTTGTAACAGCGTAAGTTTTTTCTCAAGTTGAGAGACATCTTTTGTCAAATCTACAAAATTCAGATCAACTTCCTTTTGGAAAGATCTTATTTCGTTAAAAACCAATTGAGTATAAGGAGGTGAACCAAGTGAAGGGATTGTGATAGCCAGCTCCCCCGATTTTTTAAGCTCAGATCGCAACCTTTGTAGTTGAAGTGGAAAACTTAGAAA
>JAOTSI010000259.1 GCA_029865005.1 Desulfobulbaceae bacterium | reverse complement strand
TCTGTAAACAACACGGTTGGGGGCAACGGCTGCACCACGGGGGTGGGACCTTTTGTACCCGTACTGAAACGACGACTGATTGATATATCCTTTAGGGCCATGCGAACGGGAATCTTGGCTGCAGGGGGATGGGAAAAGACGTAGACGTGCAGTCCGGAACCCTCGCCCACTACGTTCCAATCACGCCGCACCTTCTCCACCCCGTCGAGCTCAATGGCAACGGAACCCGGCCGCAGTACCACCGCCACCTGTTGGGGAGCTTCCGGGGTGGTTTCTTCGTGCCAGTAATTGTCTCGACGATGGGGATCGATGTGCAGCTCTGATTTAGCAGCAGTTCCTTCTGCATTGCGAATCCAGTAATAACGCACTCCGGGGTAGCTGGGATCATTGCCGCCAACCCCTCCCGAACCAGGCAGGGTCAAGGCCAGGCCGAAACCGCTGGTCCGCTTAGGATCAAAGGTGTACACAACCCGCGTTTCAGCCTTGTGGCCGAAGTCATCCATCCAGACCGCGGGCTTCTTACTCAACAACCCCACCTTGCCCCAGTTAGCCCCCTCCGGCACATCCACCACTAAAAAGCCATCCTCGTAGCGGGCATGGGTCTTGAAATTTCCGCCATGGGCGTTATGGGGTTGCATAATGTCGCCTGCTGTGCCATTGAACAAAGTTTGTTTCTCCGCCACACGCCATGTCGGCGGCGAACCGTCGGCCGTGCCAGCTGTTACGGCTATTACGGCTGTTACAGGCATGGCGGTCAAGGCTGAGAGGATAAACGGAGTAATTGCACATAGCCACTTCTGGAGCCAAATTAGCATCGGATTCCCCTTTGATGATTCTTTATAATTAGCTTTCTGTGCAGGCTATTCTTTGGATGAATATTTTACAAGAAATTTACAATCTATATAGTGGTATTTCTGCGGCCCATGGCTGAAGCGGAGCAGGCCATCTTTTTTATTGAACTTAGCGATTATTCAGCGCAATATCCAGTTGCTCATCCCCAGATACAAAAAAATATTCGAGTGATAGCCCTATGTCATTTTCCACCCTTGGACTTTCCAAACCCCTTCTTCACGCTTTGGCTGAAAAAGGGTATTCCATCGCCACTCCCATCCAGCTCAAGGCTATTCCCCCTATTCTTGCCGGGAAGGATGTCATGGCGGCGGCCCAGACCGGCACGGGGAAAACCGGTGCCTTTATCGTGCCATTGCTCCAGCGCCTTACCCATGGCTCACCGGTAAAATCAAACCATGTCCGGGTATTGGTCCTAACCCAAGTTAGTCACCCTAAGTTGCACTTCTCTGTAAAAACGATTACTTACCACCTGTGAAATTCTCTTTTTGGCACTACAAATTTTATTTTATCGGCATTGTGGTTTTGATCGTTTCTCCAGGCTGACGTGGCAAGTCCAAGGCATCATAAATTACCTGTTGTCGAGCTTCGGCTCTGGTACTTTTTCTCACGTAAACCATCTCTCCATTTTTAACACTCATGGAAATGGTGACACGACATTGACCCGCCACCTGCTCGCGTATCGTTGACCACCTGCTGTGAATGTCATGTTTTTGCAAACGATAACGTATGGAATGAACCACATGATAGGCTATCAATGTGATAAAGAGGTGGGCGGATACTCTTTCGGTATTTTGGTGATAGATGGGCCGTAATCCAAGTTCAGATTTCAAACAACGAAAGACCGATTCGAGATCCGTCAGCATTGTATACGTCTTCCAAAGGGTCTCCTCGTCCCAGTTGCTCTGGAAGGTGCGCAGGCAATACACACCTGGAAAAGTGTCTTTAGCTCAAAGATTCCGGGTGGATTCATAACAAACCGTCTAACAAACCGGGTCGGACCACGCTAAAGCATCGGGTTACCGTACTTAACTGGAAAAACATAGATGTTATTATGCCTTAAAGTGCTCTTTTTGGCGTCGAAAAGTGTACTGTAAGCCGTTTCTGGCTCTTTCAGGATCAAGCTACCATTATGGGAAATAATTGAACGTCCTTTTACCCTCTTGTCCAATTGTTGATGGATATCTTTGACAAAACTTTCAGTGCCAACCGCAACCGATTCGCTCCAGAGGATATCTCGTCTGGTTGAATTATTTTTTAATTCCATTTCCACCCAGTCCAGATGAGCCTGCTGAAGAAGGGCTTCGTCCTGGATACCTAGTAATTTCGAAAGAATTTTTCTGTTAATTATTGAATATCGTTTTGGCGGGGCCTGGATTTCGTTGTAGCCGCTAAAACCATATTCGCTAGGGTGCTTAACGACCCCAGCCCTGACCATATTTAGATCTATATAAATAAGACATTTTGCAAGATGTTTATCGGTTTGGACCGCCGTAGCGTGATACCTATCCTCCCAAAATGCGCCTTTTCTATTTTTCCGAATATTGTATTCCTGGGCGGTCCGGCTTGCTATTAACTGAAGACTTCTAGAAATTACATCTTTCTTGCTATCTACGACAAGCAAGTGGATGTGTTATGTGAAGCAAATAATTATGTGAAATAAACCTGCCTCGCTTATCCCATACCCGCCATTTATAATTATTTTTCCACTATACACCCTTTTCTTACTTCACATAATTCTTACCAGTGACAATTATTATTTTAATGGCTTTGATGAACAGAGCGGTTAAAGGAGGTTGTCATGGCATTAGAATCGGTCTTTGTACGTCCCAGGACTATCGCTAAATTGCGAAGCGGTCCATTAGGTGAACTGTTGGATGGGTACGCGGATTGGCTGCTGGAAAGTGGTTTTAGGCGGTCAACTATCCGTAGGCATCTTACCAATGTTTCTTATCTTAACCGTTATTTTGCTTCGCAAAATATAACCTGCCCGCAGGTTATATCAAGTAAAGACCTTAATGGATTCTTGGAGGATTATCCATTACGGGCTCGATTCCGAGGATCATTGGACAAGCATCTTCGTTGCGTTAACTGGTCGATAAATCGTTTTGTTTATTACCTTAAGCATTTGAAACTTTACAGTTCTTCCGAGCAATCCCCGCTTTTCCAATCACTTTTGGATTTTTACCTAAAGTGGATGCGTGACTACAAACACGCAACACCCGGCACTCTTGGTATTCGCGCCCATTCCCTTAAAATTTTTTTTAAATGGCTTGGGCCACAGGCAACGACCGAAGGCATGTCGGAGCTGACGCACGAATCTGTAGAAAATTTTTTTCTGTCGTATGCTGATAAGTCGGGCCGTGCTGCCCGCCGTTCAATGCAAGCGGCTCTCCGAACTTTCTTCCGGTTTTGTTTACATCAAGGTTTTGTGCAGCAGCCTTTGGATTGCGCTGTACCTACATTGCGCACTTACAAATTGGCGGTGATACCACGTGGGTTAACCGATGTAGAGGCATTGAATGTCCTCAGCAGTATCAACCGCAGCAGCAATGCAGGACGACGCGATTACGCCATGCTCTTGGTGCTCTACACTTACGGTGTACGCGGTGGTCAGGTTAGAGCACTATGCCTACAGGATATTGACTGGGCGAATGATCAAATATACTTCAAAGCCTTAAAACAAGGTAAAAACTGCTTGCTGCCCCTGAGCGCTGAAGTAGGACAAAGCCTTTTGGATTACATACAAAACGCTCGCCCTCCCAGTAGTTACCAGGAGGTATTTCTAACCACTCGTGCTCCGTACCATCCCCTTCCAGGTTCCAATGATCTTTCCGCCATTGTCAGACGTCATATTTGCAACGCCGGAATTGAAAGTCACGCCAAGGGTGCACATGTTTTCCGCCATGGTCTTGCAACCAGCATGCTGCAAAGAGGGCATTCTCTCAAGGAAATAGCTGACGTGCTCGGGCATCGGCATTTGAGGACGACTTTTATCTATAGCAAGGTCGACTTCAATACACTACGCAAAGTGGGCCTCGCTTGGCCAGGGGAGGTTGAATAATGAAATCCATCAAACTTGACAGCTGGTTATCCATAAAGATCCAACGATTTATCGAGTTGCGCCGCCTCTCAGGCACGGATTACAGTTCTCAATCCAAGCTATTGGGTTACTTCGACCGTTTTCTGTCTGAACAATATCCTAACGGACAATTCGTTACCCGCCAAATTATAGATCACTATTTGCATAACCTTGCACACTTACGCCCACGAGTGCTATTCAATCGTTTTTGCGTGGTCCGTCAGTTATGTCGGTATATCGTCCAGAGTGACCCGCGCTGTTATGTTCCAGAATCAATAAGATGTATCACCGCTCCAGAGGTTTTCCACCCATATATCTTCAGCGAACAAGAGATCATAGCTCTACTCTCGGCAGCTTCTTCATTACCACCGCCCGAATCGTTACGTCCGCACACTTATCTAACCCTTTTTGGCCTCCTTTATACAACCGGTATCCGTATTGATGAGGCATTTGCCCTGTCTCTTCAAGACTTTCAACACGATCTTGATTTACTTTACATCGCCGAAGGAAAGTTTAGAAAAGCTCGCTGGGTACCCCTGCATCCATCCGCCTCCAGTATGCTTAATCAATACGTTGAAAACCGACTTCGAAACGGGCCAAGGACGCCGGACTCTCCTTTTTTCATCAACCTGCGGAATCGAGGCCTACATCATTGCACGGTCTATGCGGCCTTCCGGCAACTGCTCGAAAAATGCGGCATTCCACACCATAAACATACAGGGCCTCGTATTCATGATCTGAGACATACCTTTGCCGTAAATAGACTGTTAACCTGGTACAGGAACAAGCAGGATGTCAATGCCCTGCTTCCGGCGCTGGCCACCTATATGGGCCATGTAAGTATCAGTTCCACTCGGGTCTATCTACATCCCACCGCCGACTTACTTGAACAGGTCAATAATCGATTTCATAATCACTTTTTACGTACGATTAAAGCCAAAGGTGGAAAATCATGACTCATTTACTATCCAGTTATCTGAAAAGATTTTTTAGTCACTATCTTCCCGTTCAAAAAGGGCTTTCTGTTAATACTATCCTGGCCTACCGTGATGCTATCAAATTGCTGCTGTGTTATGCTGCCGATACATTAGGGAGGCCCATTGATAAGCTTACCGTCCAAGACGTCAAAGAAAAAGTAGTTCTTGCCTTCCTGGACCACTTGGAGCAAAAACGAAAATGTTCTCCCAGCACCAGAAACGCAAGATTAGCGGCCATTCGCGTCCTATTTTGTTTTATAGCTCGCGAACATCCCGTTTTACTAGAGCAATGTCGAAGAATTCGTACTATCCCTTTAAAACGTACGGAGCTTCAAAAGATTGACTATCTTGAAGAAAAAGAAATGCAGGCCGTTCTTGATGCAGTTGACGGTAATTCCCGCACCGGGATCCGTGATATAGCGCTGTTGTTGCTGCTTTACAACACGGGCGCACGAGTCAGCGAAGTCGTGGAGTTAAAACTTCACGATCTGCGCCTGGATGGAGCCGATCAGATACACCTTCTTGGTAAGGGAAATAAACATCGTTCATGTCCATTATGGCCGGAAACGGTTACTGCTCTTCAAGCTTATCTGGAGCAGCGTGCGCCGCAAGAGCCTGAAAATGAATATGTGTTTCTTAATGCCGTCGGCGCTCCTATTACTCGTTTCGGAATTCGATATATAACGAAAAAATATGGGAAAGACGCTCAAAGTCAGTGTCCCTCCATTGAAATAAAAATAGTTAATCCACATGTTATCAGACATACAACGGCAATGCATCTGCTACGATCAGGAAATGATGTCAATATGGTGAGCTACTGGCTCGGTCATGCGGATGTTAATACTACGCATGCTTATGTTGAAATTGACATGGAAATGAAACGACGAATGCTGGAAAGGGCAGGTGCGCCGACAGTCAAAAAGGAGAAACTCTGGCACAAACCTGACATCTTGCAATGGTTGATCAACCTTGGTAATGACAAAAAATTATGTGAAGTTAATTGTTGACCTGTGGAAGGGAATGATGGGGGGATTACAAGAATAGGTTGGTAAAGGATCCACATAATTATTTACTTCACATAACATGTGTTATGTGGAGCTCCACATAAGATGTGATTTGAGGTTATCATATAATTCAGAACACATAAATCATATCTTTTCTTTGCTTCAAAAAGCCAATGACGCCACCGTATTCTATCTTTATCAAATTTTAAAAGAAAATCTTGTTTATGGCATCTATGAGTAATGTGCCAGACCCAGCCTGGGATATAATGTCTATGTGCTCGCGGCATATAAGATAAGCTTGCTTAAAAGGATGTTTTTGGGGGCAAAAAGTGGCTTCTAAGACAAAATATAGCCTACTTTTTGTCCAATATCAACGAAACATCGACAATTTGGCGTGGTCCGACCCGAGTTCCGTTCAGGCACCCGAGTTCCGTTCAGGAGTTCCGTTCAGAATGAAAACAATCAAGTAATTTAGATTATGACTTTTTTACAATAAACATACATTAATCTAACGCCTTAAAAAATTACATCAGTGAGCATTTTTGTATACAAATAGACACAAAATGCTCACTACCCAGAAGGCGCGATAAATAGCACATAAATA
>JAOTSI010000027.1 GCA_029865005.1 Desulfobulbaceae bacterium | reverse complement strand
CCGCCAACCTCCCCTATGGAGCACAACGAAAACTTGAAATAGCTAGAGCGCTAGCCACCCGACCATCCCTTCTTTTACTGGATGAACCAGCAGCAGGAATGAACCCAAAGGAAACAGATGAACTTAAAAAGTTTATATTTACTCTTCGGAATGCTGGCCTTTCCATTCTGCTCATCGAACACGATATGAAACTAGTTATGGAACTTTCCAACCATATTTTTGTTGTGGATTACGGCAAAAAGATCGCCGAGGGCAATCCCGAGGAAATCCGGCGTAATCCTGCTGTAATCAAAGCATACTTGGGCGAAGATATCGACGATGCTTGAACTTAACAAAATAAACTGCTCCTACGGTAAAATTCAGGCTTTACATGAAGTGAGCATTCAAATAAAAAAGGGAGAGATTATTTCTCTGATCGGCGCTAACGGTGCTGGCAAATCCACCATCCTCATGGCGATTAGCGGCATCGCCCCTATAGGTTCCGGCATCATTACCTTTCAAGGTAAACAAATCGACGGGTTACCACCTGAAAAAATTGTTAGCCTTGGAATAAGCCAAGTCCCGGAAGGAAGACATATCTTTCCCTCTTTGACCGTCCTGGAAAACCTCCACTTGGGCGCATATCTGCGGCGTGATAAAATCGACGTGGCCACCGACCTGGAGTATATTTTTTCCCTATTCCCAATTCTAGAATCCAGAAAGCATCAACCTGGCGGCAATCTCTCTGGTGGGGAGCAGCAAATGCTGGCAATTTCCAGGGCCCTTATGGCCAAGCCTACTCTTTTATTACTCGACGAACCTTCCATGGGATTGGCACCGTTAAATACAAAACAAATCTTTAAAATAATAAAAAGAATTAACAAAACCCATAATACCACCATATTTCTTGTAGAACAAAACGCCAATTTAGCTTTAAAAATTGCCGACCGCGCTTATGTCCTGGAAAACGGTCACGTCACCATGCATAATAAAGCGCAAACCCTAATGAATGACGACGCGATCCGGGCTGCCTATCTTGGAATATAAAATCAACATTTCATCTAAATATCATACACATTATAATAACAGCGTATTTTTCGCCTTTATGATATTATGAACGGAGTACATGCCCATCACAACACCGATTTACTCGGCCCCTTTCCTTGCCACGGGTATGTTAGGGCCGCGAAAAATAATAAATTTCCCAAAACGCGCAAGATTTTTAGTAGTCTTTTAGGAAAGGCAACAGGCGCATAGTATTACTATGTAACTATTGCCTTGACGAAAAAGACGACTGAAAAGACAAGTGAGATTGGATAATTTATTTTTTCTGCGGCCCTTAATGAACTGTCAACATTAGCTGAATTAAAGGATGATTGCGTGAAAAATATTAAAGTCGGCGTTATCGGAGTCGGTTACCTTGGCCGGTTCCATGCCCAAAAATATGCTGCAATGGAAGGAGTGGAGCTGGTCGGAGTAGCCGACACCGAAAAAGCCAGAGCTGAAGAAGTTGCTGCGGAATGCAACACTCAACCATTTACTGATTTCAATAGCCTCATCGAACAAGTGGATGCAGTAAGCGTTGTGGTCCCCACGATTTACCATCATCGCGTTGCGTTGGCCTGTCTGGAACGTGACGTAGATATCCTGGTAGAAAAACCCATTACCTCCACTCTGGAGGAAGCAGATGACCTAATAGCTTACGCTGAAAGTAAAAATCGCATATTGCAAGTAGGCCATCTAGAACGATTCAATCCTGCTGTAATGGCCATGCAGCCTATGTTAACTCATCCACTATTTATCGAAGCGCACAGAATCAGCGTATTTAAAAATCGGGGTACCGATGTGGATGTAGTACTTGATCTGATGATCCACGATATCGACATCATTCTATCCATTATTAAATCTCCCATTGAAACCATTCACACCGTTGGCGCTCCCGTCATCACCCCTCTTACCGATATTGCCAATGCGCGGATAATTTTCAAAAACGGTTGTACCGCAAATGTTACAGTTAGTAGAATATCGATGGATAATATCAGGCGGATGCGTATTTTTCAGCCGGGCACCTACCTTTCAGTTGATTTCACCAAAAAAGAAGTCATGTCCATTAAACTTAAAAAAGGATCCACAGACGAGGTCCCCCAACCTGAAATAATCAAACACAAATTCGATGATCAAGATGTTCTCGAGCTAGAACTTCTTGACTTTATTGATAACGTTCGCAATAGAACCCGACCCCAGGTCTCAGGACATGAGGGAAGACAGGCTCTTCAGATTGCCCTTCAGGTAATAAACCAAATAAAGGAAAATCATACCAGGATCGAACAGGTTTTGGGAAGTGGCACTTGCCTATTCAACCATAATGAATCATAGCAATCTTGTGATGAAAAGGTGTAAGGCCGATCATGAATAATTGCCAAAAAATAATGATAGTTTCCGGCGAAGCATCTGGAGACCTGCACGGCGCTAACCTTGTCAAAGCATTAAAAAAGCTTCGCCAAGAAATACAATTCTGCGGCATGGGTGGGCAAGAAATGAGAAACGAAGGAGTAGAAATCCTTCACGATGCTGCTGGAATGGCTGTTGTGGGTTTAATCGAAATATTTAGCCATTTAGGCGAAATCCTCAAAGCTCGCAAAACCCTTATCAATCAACTACGTAACGAACCACCTGACCTTCTGGTGCTCATTGATTATCCTGAGTTCAACCTCTTACTGGCGGCTAAAGCTAAAAAACTCGGCATTCCCATTTTTTATTACATTAGTCCCCAGGTCTGGGCATGGCGAAGCGGAAGAGTTAGCAAGATCGGAAAGTTAGCCGACCGTATCGGAGTAATTTTACCCTTTGAGCAAGAATTTTATCACCAGCGAGGAGTGGAAGTAGACTTCGTTGGTCATCCACTTATGGATTCGGTCCATACCACCCTGCCGGTAAAAGAATTTCTAGCCAAATTTTCAATTCCCTCAACTCAGACGGTCATCGGATTACTTCCGGGAAGCCGTACAAAAGAAGTTGCTGCTCTTTTGCCTATCTTCCTGGAAGCAGCTAAAATTCTTCAACAATCAAGCAGTAGAGAATTATGTTTCCTAATTCCACGAGCCTCTACCATTACTCGTGAATTTCTTGAAGAACACGGCGTGGAAAAATTTGGCAAACAACTCAACCTACGAATTATTGAGCATAACCGATATGATATCATGGCGGCATGCAAGGCTGCAGTGACAGCCTCCGGTACAGTCACGCTAGAACTAGCCATCCTTGGCATACCCTTGCTCACCACTTACAAAATATCACCCAAAACCTATCTCTTGGGACGTCTATTGGTAAAGCTACAACATTTTTCCCTGGTCAATCTGGTGGCTGGCAAAGAGGTAATACCTGAACTTCTTCAACACGAAGTAACCCCTGAAAATATAGCTATCCATCTACACAGCTTGATCAGTGATGACAAAATACGCTCTGACATGCTCATCGGCCTTGCAAACACTAAGAAACGTCTCGGCTCTCCAGGGGCTTCCCAGAGAGCTGCAGCTATTTGCCTGGAACTACTTGACCAACACCTATAATCCAGAAGAAACATCTGACAAAAACTCCTAGAGGGGCAACCATAGTAATTATGGCACTTAATACTCCTAAAGAAACAGATGAATAACAGTAATCGTCAGCGGATAATTTACAGCCTAGGCCTGATCATATTCACTGTAGCAGCATATTTCCCTATGCTGGCTCATGATTTTGTCTCCATTGATGACAACCTTTACGTCACAACGAATAAATGGGTACAACAAGGACTATCTTTTTCCAGCATCAAATGGGCCTTTACCACCACTTTAGGAGAATTTTATCATCCACTCACCTGGATTTCTTTAATGCTGGACACCACGCTGTTCGGTTATTCACCTACTTCTTTCCATTTTACTAACCTTCTACTCCACTGTTTAAATACTCTACTGCTTTTCACCATTCTGGGCAGGATGACCAAACAATTTGCAGCAGCAGCAACAGTGGCCCTTCTCTTCGCCATTCATCCCCTACACGTAGAATCAGTTGCCTGGGTGGCCGAACGTAAGGATTTACTCAGCGGAGTATTTTTTTTTCTAGCTGTTTATTGGCATATACGTTTTGTTCAACAGCCCTCTTGGATACATAAACTTCTTATTATTCTTTTTTTCCTGCTTGGACTACTAAGTAAAACTATTGTAATCACGCTACCTTTTATACTTCTCCTTCTTGATTACTGGCCGTTACATCGGATCAGTTTTCTTGCTAAATCACCCCAAAAAATCAGGTTAATAACCCAACTAATTTCCGAAAAAATTCCTCTCTTTCTTCTTACTGTTATTTTTGCCCTCTCTACCTACTGGATCCAATCCCATATGGGCGGAGTAGTAACCTTTGAGCAATCATCACTGGGAGAACGACTCGCTAATGTTTTAGTCTCCTATGGATGGTATATTTTAAAAATTTTTAATTTTGAAAATTTAGCTTTTTTTTATCCTTACAATGCCGCTCTCCCCCTATTGGAAATAGTCGTTGCTTCCTGCTTTCTCTTTGCCACCACGACCGCCATCCTGGTACTGATCAAACACGCACCTTATTGTGCAGTAGGTTGGTTCTGGTATCTCGGCACACTATTCCCAGTTTGCGGAATCATCCGGATCGGCGACTTCGCCAGGGCGGACAGATACACTTATCTCCCTTTAATCGGCGCTTTCATACTTATTATTTGGCCGATATCCCTATTTCTTGAAAAACGCCCTTATAAACATTTGACCCTTCCAGCCCTGTTTGTATGTATCGGCTTAACCCTTTTCCCCATAACCATCCGCCAAGTGAGTTATTGGCGTAATAGTGCTGTTCTCTACGTACATGCCCTTCAAGTCACAGAAAACAATCACCTGGCCCATTTCGGCCTTGCTCATCTATTAGCATCTCGAGGTGACTTAACTAGTGCTTTATATCATTTTGAACAGGCTGTTCAAATTCTTCCCACAAAGGCTCCCTTGCACCAGGATCTCGCCAGGGCACTTGCTGCTAAAGGTTATTACGAAAAGGCTTTAGACCATTTGGACACCGCACTAATCATCAAACCGAAAAGTAAAGCCGCCCATTATTACTCCGGCCTCATCCTAATTATTCTTGACCAGCCCCAAAAAGCCATGCCCCATATTTTATCTGCTTTTTCACCTGAAGATACGGAGAGTAAAATAATAAATACCGAAGATGATTATCTCAAGATAGAACTTTTGGTTGCTCAAGGACTAAAATTGGAGGAAAAAATAGAAAAAAGGGAAAGTGCAATAGGTTTGTACCAAAAGGCGTTGCGCATTCGGCCAGATTTTTACCCGGCTATCAGCGCATTAGCCAACCACTACATCCAATCCCAAGAATATTATGAAGCCTTAGCACTTTTTAATATCAACAGTGACAAAAAACAACTCAGACAGCTGATCATTCAAGGTTACAACGACAATCTATCGAAAAATAGATAAATTCAATAATAGCAACCAAAATATTTCAAAAATCAGGCAACTCACTAATAGAACCACCAAGCTTATTTGCATTAAACTCCTTTAACTTATTCAACAAACTAGGATAACTAATTTCCAACAAGCCCGCAGCCTTACTTTTATTCCCACCAGTGGCTTCCATTGCCCTGGAAATAAGTCGCTCTTCAAGAATCTTTTTTGCTTTTTTCAATGAATAAGTATTAAAAAAATCATCCATACGACGATTCTTTTGAACCCCTCCAAGATTTGGAGGCAAATTTTCCGGCAGAACAATATCTTTTTCAGCTAAAATCATTGCTCGTTCCAAAACATTTTGTAACTCACGAACATTACCTGGCCAATCATGACGTTGTAATGTATTGGCCACAGGTGTTGAAACTCCAGTAACACTTCGTTTTAAATTATTATTTAATTTGTTAATGAAAAAATCACATAACGGCCCGAGATCTTCTATGCGCTCACGCAGAGGCGGAATATGGAGTCGCATGACATTGAGACGAAAAAAAAGATCTTTTCTAAAACTACCTTTCCGCACTTCACCTTCCAAATCTCTCGCTGTAGCAGCTATAACCCGAGCATTTACCTGTTGGGTTTTACTTGACCCCACCGCTCTAATCTCATTTTCCTGCAAAACTCGTAAAAGCTTCACCTGCAGACTTAAAGGCAACTCTCCTATTTCATCAAGAAAAATCGTACCGCCTTCAGCTTCTGCAAAAAGTCCTTTTTTATTACCTTCTGCTCCGGTAAATGCTCCTTTAACATAACCGAAAAATTCACTTTCCAATAAACTCTCTGGAACCCCACCACAATTAACAGCAACGAATGCTTGATTCTTTCGTTCACTATTATCATGAATAGCCCTAGCCATAAGTTCTTTGCCGGTCCCAGATTCACCTGTTATAAGGACCGTGGTCTTATGCTTACTCACTTTTTCCGCTAAATTAAAGGCAGCCCGCATTTTCCTACTCTTTCCTATCAGACCTCCAAAATCTAATTTCTTTATCCTAGCTGCCAGCCTATCCTTCAACTCCTTATTTTCTTGACGTAACTTCTCCCGCTCCTCAGCCTTGTGCAAGATAAGTAATATTTCATCAACTTTAAACGGTTTAGATATATAGTCATAAGCACCAAGCTTCATGGCCCGTAACGCTGAATCAACATTACCATACGCAGACATCATAACAATAATAGCTGAAGTGGGTAGTGCTTTTGCCCTAGATAAAAACTCAAGTCCATCCATTTTTGCCATTTTTATATCACAAAGTACAAAATCAAACTTGCCACGCTCCAAATAGGAAATACCTTCCACTCCATCCGAAGCGGTTTGTATTTCATATCCATGACGAGACAACAACGAAGTAAGCATTTTGCGCATATTCTCTTCATCATCTATGATTAATAGCTTCTTTTGTTCCTGCATAACCTATTTATTACGTATATAAAATTTAATATAAAACTAACACTATTTTCTATGATACTATTCACGTTATAAATGTCTCCCCCGACCAGAACGCAAAAGCAAACTAATAAATAAAACATAGATTTAATAACAAAAACGTTTTAGTTACTTGAGATAATTAAGGTTATAGGTAAGATATGCATCGTATTCGAAAAGAATCTTAAAAGTGTTGCATATACTATTCCAAAGAGACTTTTTTTCGCCTAAGGGCAAAAATATAGTCCAAAGTCCATAAGCCAACATACTCTAAAATTTTAGATGAAAGTTTGCATCACATCGCAACCACATTCCTTAGTTTCCAGAGCATCAAACAAAGGCAATTCAATTGTAACCTGAGTCCCCTCCTCATCTTCCGGGCAATTAACGATAATTTTTCCGGTATGATTTCTGATAATTGAATGCGAGACTGTCAACCCTAACCCGGTTCCTTTACCTGGCTCCTTAGTTGTAAAAAACGGATCAAAAATAGCATCCATACATTCAGGATCTATCCCCGAACCATTATCGCTAATAGTAATAACTAACAACTCTACCGGAGTAGAAGAAACATTATCCTCCATAATTTTATTAGAAGTTTTTATAATAATACGACCCGGTATATTTTTCCTACTCAACGCAATAGCATCCCCTGCATTCATTAAACAATTTAAAAACACTTGCCAAAGTTGATCCTGATCCCCCCACACTATATCCACCTTAGCATCCAATCGACATTCAATCGAAATCCCCGCCAAAACAGGTTGTGGCAAAATCATGGTTGTCAACTCCATAAACAGTTGATGCATGGACACCTTATTTTTCAATCCCGGAGTTAACCGTGCAAAATCAAGTAATTGCCTGATAAGAATATTTACCCGACTAAGTTCCTTTTCGGAATTTTTAACAAAATCCTGTCGTTCCTCGTCAGTTACTTCTTTGTGAGAAAGTAACTCTAGATACCCTAATACAATAGCAACAGGGTTTCCTATTTCATGGGCTAATCCGGCAGCCAATCTCCCGATTGAAGCCATTTTTTCAGCACGAATCATCTCGTTTCTTGATTGCTGCAATTTATCATTTGCATCCTGTAATGATTTAATTGCATTACGAAGATCATGGCGATTCTCTTCTATCCTGCGGAGCATCATATTAATTCCCCGAGAAAGACGACCAAATTCATCGCGTTCCCCTGAGCCAAATAGAGATAATTCTTCAACTCCGGTATAGCGATCAGCCATATTAACTAATTTTTCTAGAGGCCTAATATTTAACTGGACAAAACGATACACCCCAATAAAAGTTAAAACAGCTATATTTATAATGAAATAAAAAAAAACGAAACGTTGACCTCTTACTATTTTCTGATAAATGGGTTCTAAAGATCTTACAACCACTAATAACCCGAGATGCTCTCCTTTTTCAGAAACAATAGGTTCTGCAACAGCTACATATTTACCCGCCGGAAAAAATACACCCCATACTGTTCCTAAAACAGAAACTTTCCTAGCCCTACTTTTTAATGTTAAATTAACAAAGTTAACAAATTCTTCATTAAAGGGAATAGAATTCCCGGAAACTACTTTTAACTTATCAGTCACTACTACAACCGATGAAACACCCATTTGATCAATCAAATACTTATCAAGTCTAGGTTGTGCGAGCAGCAACTCCTCCTTTCCATATATTTTCCGAATTACCTCAAAGTTACTTTTAACCGCCTTTAACTCAGAAATACGTAACTCGTTTTGCCATAGTATTATAATTACATAATCAACCAACAACATCCCCACCCCAATAAGCAGAATAAGAGTTATTGCTATCTTGACTTTCAGGCCATTCATGCTCCTTAGCTTACCAACCCAAACAAGTAACTAGTATTACCTAGAAAAGCGATATTCATAATGTTTTCAATAAAGATAAAATCTTTAAAATTTAGAATATTTAACCTAGAAAGCCCCCTCCACATAACAAATTTTACCATTTATAAATGTGGAATGTTATATATACCAAATTATAACCTAGAATACAATTAACTGTTTTTAATATAAATTATTAGCTTAAAAAGTCGTGACAGTGTGCTTACAATGCAACTAAGCACACTAAACAAGTACTAAACTCTTCTGTTAATGTAGAAGGAATTTCATACCAAACAGCTATACATCATATACATTTGGACACTTACAACATCAAAGGAATAGCAATATCCCATCCTGATCTTACGATTATCTACTTGTCATTTTAGTCGTAACCGTTCACCGAGTTAAAAAAAACTGCATAACATCAAACTTATAAGCGTTTACCAGTGCGGCAGATGTGTGAAAGCAGGCCAGTGAACTATAATTAATTCTATAAGAATCCAGCATAATCGCGCGCAAACTAAGCACTGGTGAACGCATACATATATTCACCTTCTTTGCAATAGTTGCATAATGCTTCTATACATAACTGTTGTTGCATAATAAAATGATTAATAATTAATTTTATTTTTGAACTATTTATTATTTTTTTGGACCTGTATATTCAACGCTACTAAACTGTTACCAGATTATAAATATAGATAAATATACAACCTACCCAAAGTAATGGGACCAATGAACGCATAATAGTAATTCCCACAAAGAAACCCTGAGCTTTATGACATTAGGGTCGCGGAAAATAATAAATATTCCAAAATGGCGCAGGATTTTTAGTCGTCTTCAAGAAGAGGTAACAGGCGCATAGCAGCTTTATGTAACTGTTGCCTTGACAAAGAAGACGGCTAAAAAGACAAGCCAGATGGGGTAATTTATTTTTTCCGAGGCCCTTACCTGGCTACAGAGTTCATAACCAACTGATTTAATACAGTTCAAGTTTGTAAGTAGTCACAGATGCCTCAGATTTAGTCAGTTGCTACTGCTCGCTATAGCCCGTCTATGCGGGCAGAGGCAACCGCATGAAGGTGAGGTGCCTGTGATCACGGACTTTTGTGATTCTTGACACAGCTCAACGCAGTGGTATATAATAATTATAATATATGGAAATATTTTTTTGGTACCAAACATAAGTTCTGGAAATAGAAATAGGATTTCACACTACTAATCCCAGATGATGAATTATTTAGTATTGACGAAAAGGAGGATACGGCATGGAATTTATAACCGGTCCATTTTTGTGGTTATGGGTGGTTCCCCTAGTAATAAACTATCAACTAGCAAAAAATAGCGGAAAAAACACTACAACAGTCAGCCTGTTAACATTATTATTTTCATGGCTTATAACCATCAGCCTCTTCAGCACTTATCTACTCAACCAAGAGGGTGAAGCTCATGATTACTCTGGTAACAATGTATGTCCGATTTGTGATAGAGCATTTCGTAGTGGTGATTCTTCCTGTTTTTTATGTTCGATTAATCAGCAACTTCAGGAAGGAGTGTTGGTTCTCAATAACGATAATCACTGTAGTTACTGTAATCGACAAAATCGAATAGATGATATTTCATGCTATGCTTGCGGATCCGACCTACAGCTACAAACACAGTTATCTAAATAATATCATTTTTTTACAATTTCCACCCAACAGCAAAATCACACCAGGAAAGCATAAATAAACAGACTCATTTATAACGAGCAAATAACTTATCTTTAAGCAGCAAAATAAAAAACAGGCCTTCTCTTTTTAAGTGTCCTGACAACTCACCGGCTTGCTCACCGGTTCCACAAAAAAGATCTACCCTGCCTGGCCCCTTTATGGCAGAGCCGGTATCTTGAGCAACTACAATACGATTTATTGATCGCCACCCCTTTACTTGCCCCTTCTCAATAACAGGTCGACTGGTTTTCAAGAAAACTAACCCTCCTGCCGGTACATAACTAAAATCGACTGCTATGGAGCGACCAGGGATTAATTCAACTCCCAACGCACCCTGAGCGCTAGTATTTTTATTCCAACGAAAAAAAATAAACGAATCATTATGAAACAAAATTTCGTCTCTCTCATCTGGATGAGAAGAAATATAACGACGTATCGACGGGAGACTTACATCCTGCAAACTCAAGCGCCCCGTGGCAGCCATGTGGAACCCAATACTCTTATAGGGCAATCCGTTTGCTCCAGCATACCCCACACCCCTTAAAGACCCATCCTTTAGACGTATAAGGCCCGAACCCTGGACATGAAGAATATACGAATCCATTGGATCCTTGAGCCATACCAACTCGTTTCCCGCGCACAACCCTCTTGTTACAATAGCTCTCCTGCTCCAATCGACCTCCGGCGTCCCACTCACAATGCTATTTTTCCTATAACCAACTTCCAACCCTAAAGGCATCGAATATAATGGATGCTTGTAATCACCTTGACCCTTAAGGCTCCCGTTAAAAACAGGTTGATAGTATCCCGTTACCAATATTGCCCGATCACGTATAAAAAAATTAAATCCTGTGGATTGATAAAGATCAAAAGAACGTTTAATCCGAGCATCCAGGGTAACTGGATCAGGATTATCAGCTATTAAATCAAGAAGAAATCGAAGCGAGACAACAAGTCGCTTGACGGAGCACCTTCGACGCCCTAAGGAAACCAAGGCAGTAGGAGGTTTAAATCGTAGCTTATTGAGGGTTTGAATTAAACTCTTACGTAATAAGGAAAGATCGCCATCATCATATAATTTAGGCGCATGACTAGAAGCAACAGGAATAATTACGGGTAATGAACACCCATGAAGGGTTATAAAAAAAATGGAAATTGTTAAATATACGATAAAGGAACGTATCATCACCAAATACATCCTTTTGAGATTTTACCAATCACCACATTCCCTAGGGTGATGGCATCACCCTAGTTAAACAGATTAGTTAGCAAACTGTAAATGCTCACAGAGACTTCATCTTCACGCAGTTTGCCTCTACAACAAAATCATAAAATACCTATGGCAGGCAACAATAACAAATTAAACATTAGTAACCTGGGATCTGATACCAAAAGCCATTACTGTCTAACGCGTTAAATCATCCCGAAAGGATTCTGCGAGTTCGGTAACCGCCATGGCATAACGATTAGAGTGGTTCCACTCAGTTATTGCTATAAAGTTTGGATAACCTGCCACATAACGCATAGCAGGTTGAGCTGAGGGAACAAGCTCTAGTCCCACTATAGATAGTTGCCCTTTACCATATGCAGGAGGAATACTATTGTTTTGCTTTTTATGCACCAATTCCCAATCTACTCTCCCCTTTCTGCCTTTATCAAAAGCGACAACCAATTGTTTGTCCAACAATTGATTCCCAAGCTCAGCATAGACAGGTTTATCTAGAACAAAATGATGATGATGTAAATAGTTGGCAATTGAGGCCAACACGTCGGGAACTGAACCCCATACATCTTTAATGGGATTTCCATCAAAACTGACCGCATAAGCCCGAAAACTTGATGGTATAAATTGAGTCTGTCCAAAAGCTCCGGCATAAGACCCCTTAATCGTGTGCGGGTCGACATTATTCTCACGACACAATAATAAAAAATGAATCAATTGATTGCGAAAAAAAGAAGAGCGTCGTGGATAAGCATCGAAAAGGGTATTCAGCGTCCGTAAAACCCCAAAATCACCTTGATTAGTACCGTAGCGGGTTTCAATTGCCCAGATAGCCATGACAATCTCACGATCTACCCCAAATTTCTTTTCCACTTGATCAAGCAAAGTGCGATATTGTATGAGAAGTTCACGACCTTTAACGATATTGCGTTGAGTAATAAAAAGTTTGGAATATTTATAGTACGGCATGGCCTCCCAAGGCTTATCCATATATTCCAACACTTTCTTGGAAATTACCGGTTTATTAAATATAATACCAAGCTCTTCAGAAGAAAAATTATGCTTTTCACGAAGTTCTCGAAAAAGCTCCAAGTACTTCTCCGAGGTAAGGTTGATAAGTTGCCCGTCTTTAACCAGATCGGCAGCTTTAACCGAAGATTTTTTAGAGGCAGCAAATGCCAAAGATTGAACCCCTAAGCAGGTAGACACAACCATTACTATGGCAATACGTATAATTATAGCAGGAACAACGCAAGGAAATATTTTATTAAATGACATAGAGAATATTATATATGAATTATTTAGAAAATTGTTTTGAAAAAGCAGATATAAAATCTGCCAACATCTCTTGTGGAAGTTGATTGACCCCAGCAGCAGCAGAACGCCCTCCACCGGTGGGAAATTGACGACACAATTCATCTGCACCGAACCGACGATTTAACGGAGCCCTAACACTGATACGTAAACTGGTATCTGCATTAGCTGTTAACATCCCATGAGCTTTATCCGGCATCTCCCTGGTCAAAATATTGGCATAAACACCCGATACCCTCCGAGCCCAAGCTTCATCAGGAAATCTAAAAATTCGCCCTGCATCATCCTCATACATCGGAGAATAGGCAGCTGCTTTAATTAAATCATCCTTATATCCCCGACGTAAAGTTGCCAACACGTCACTTTCTGCGTAAAATCGCAGGGGATCTTCGAAATCAGAAACATGCTCATAAAGAGTCGCCGGATGATAAAAAAGATCCTGGATATCCGCACCGTACCCATTATAATTTAATAAAACACCTAGCTCCTGAAGAGCATCTACATCCTTGGCACTTAGCCCAATACCTTTTGCTAGATCATAGGCTGTTTCATCAAGGTTATCACCAAAAGCCCCAACCATCGCCCATTTTCTATAACGCCCCTCAAGCATGGAATCAACAATGACTGAAGTACAAACTTTTGCACTCGGGTCAAGATGAGTCTCCAGCATATCGGAATCTGGAATATCACCACTAAAATGATGATCGATATAAATTACCTGATGACCTTCCTCGATTAACCGTTCAAGATCAGCACGATTCTTATCCAACGAAACATCAAGAACCGTTATTTTTGCCTTGTTTATACGATTAAGCTTAGCCAAAAGATTTATGTCACGTTTAACCCCAGTTATCAGCCGCGCCTCAATCTGAGGCACAGCAAGTCGCAACTGGTGAAGAGCACAGATACCATCGGCATCACCGTTAAAAACGTCTATACAATCCATACAATATATTTATAACAGCATACTATTTTTTAAAGCCCAGGAAGATCAATGTCCATGGGATTGCCTAAATTGGCGAGTTGGAAAAGAAGTAATATCTTGCTATCACCTGGGGTCGTACGAGATACTACCTGAGCGGACCAACAAGAAGCCTGATAAATAAGTGCTATTTCTTCTTCCAAAGTTCTATCATATTCAAGATCTCTTTCTATTGAATAACCAACTGCCAAGCCACCAAGAACAAAAACTTTTGCCTCGGCCTTAAGAGAATGGGCAGTGCGAAAAACTTGATCAGTTAGAGAATTAACCCTGGCCTCTCCATCACGATACAAATAATCAATGGAGATATTGTCTCCTCGAGAATTCCGATAGTAGCTCTCTAAACTATAATGTACAAAACCATCATCATAAGTATCAAAGTCAGTCTTGAAAAGAAGCCTGAACTGATTGGTGGGAGTATATCCGAGTTCAAAATTAATCGGGGTAAAGGGTTGCTCACTCTGTTCGTCTCGTAGATCATAACCTTGATGGATTTTTAAATACCCAAATTCATGATCCCCTGCTAATGTTTCATAATTTTCATTAAACTTAAAAAAATTATCAACTCCGTAAGTTATAAGATTCCTCTCTCTCACTCGATCACTACTATCGAAGAAAGGATACACTTCATCATTATCGTAGGGAAGATAGTTGTAAGTAACGAACGGACGAACCGTATGGGTCCACATGGCACCATTTTTTGTCTGACTAGGAAAATCCCGCATCAGAGTAGTTGCCGTTTCCAAAGCCAAATCAACGATAAATCGATTTTCGTTATCACTTCCAGCCCACTCTACATCACCATATTCCTTAACAACATAGCTTGTGTTTCTCAAACCGAGACCCATGGAGGTCTCAAGATAGTCGGAAACCGGAAGAGCAGTAGTAACCTTAGGTGCGATATTAACACGATGACCACCAACTCCCGTCTCTCTCCAAAAATTTACATAATCAACAGTCCACGACAAGTCGACACCACTCTTACCTATTGGTAAAAGACCTGCAAAATCAAGAGAGGGTAATTTCCACAAAGGAGAGGGTCCTGTTTTAGTAGAACGTACATCATTGACCCCAAGAAGCTCACCCTGCAACGCCACCCCATCCCAGGAGCGAAGAAAGCGAAAAGTGTTATTGCGTAACAGAGCTGTTTTATTCTGAAATCCACGGCCAAAAATCTTAAAATAAGCTTTATTACTAGGCTTAAAGCCGATTGCATCTCCGTTAAATTCGGTAAGGTAATCATTATCGGAAACAACATCCATATCTAACCGAGTAACTATTTTACCAAAATCTTGATCAACCTTTCCACGTAACCAATAACGATCCTGATTAGTATGAGTAAATCCACTTTCTTGATAATATTCCACTTCAGAAGGATCCGTTAAGGTATCATGAAGATGATTGGCCATAAAAACCCCTTTATCACCTTCATTAAGCACATAACGATACTCCAACCCGTTCATCAATCCTCTATTAGACATAAAAAATGGATAGTACGTTAAATCTGAACTAGGTGAGAGATTAACAAAAAATGGAGTGGATAATCCAAAACCATCTCGTTCAGATAAGGATACCGAAGGAAAAAGAAAACCACTCTGACGAGTCCGCTTAACCGGTAAAATAACATAAGGAGAGTAAAGAATCGGAATATCTTTAACCCGAAAAGTTGCGTTTTTCAGCACAGCATATCCGTCATCTGTAATCTCTGCCTCACCGGACCCAAAACTCCATGGCGGGGCCTGACCTTCATCCAGCCTACAGGTAATGATCCAGCCATCCTCAATTCGATAGGTCTTGCCACCGGTTTTCTCAATCACTTTCCCAGTAAGATTTATATCTTTATGTTCTGCAAGAATAGTTGCGTTGTGAAAAGTACCTGTTTCCCGCTTCAAATCAATTACTGCTTCATCAGCCATGAGTACATCCGGGCCCATCTCAATATTGATGTTACCTTTTGCCTTAGCCGAAGAAAGACTAACATCATAAACCAACCAATCCGCCTTTATGGTTGTCATAGTAACGGCTTTTGTTTCAGGTTCTAGTGCCGTATCAGATTTCTCATCGGTAGGACGCTCATCGCTGGAACCCAAGAGATCATCCCAATCTGCTTGAGGCCTCTCTTTTTTAACCACTTCAACAAATTCGTTCTTTTTAAGAACAACGTTACCTTCGGCAATAATTGAAGGTGGATCGTCATAACGAGTTATTTTTTCGGCACTTACAGACCATTGCTTTGTCCCAGCTTCCTGCTCGGACAAGGCAATTCCTGGCAATGCTGTGAATATTCCGATAAATGCGACTACAACAATAATGATCGGGTTGAGTGTTTTATTGTTATTCACCTCGACCTGCTCCTGTGATATGCTCTGGGGGGTTGGAATAATTTAACGACAAAAGAGTTATCCAATTCAAACTCTTGGAATGTACGCAGCCACGCTAGTTGTGTCAAGGCAAAAGTCACAGATAAATATTGCCAACCCCATAAATATAGTTTATTAAAAGGCACATGGTAGATTACATTTATTCTCTCTTAATTTTATAAACCTCATGCTTTCTTCTTTCTGCAACGCATAATTCTTAGGTAAATAAAGCCAAACGAAGCCATAACTTTTTATGAATCATATTTTTGGGCCGGTAAATTCACGGCGGCTCGGCCGCTCCCTTGGCATTGATCTATTTCGCTATAAAATTTGCAACCTCAATTGTATATATTGTGAGGCTGGTCCCAACGTTACCACAACCTGTAAGCGTAAATCCTATACACCACCTAATGTTATCTTAGAAGAACTTGCCACTTTCATGCGGGATACGCATAAAAGTTCGGAAATAGATACCATCACGGTTACCGCCGCAGGCGAACCAACTCTACACGCGGATCTCGGTTTCCTTATTACCGAACTCAAAAAGATGACCGGCAAAACCATTGCTGTACTTACTAACGGTACCACCTTAAATGACGAAGAGGTACGTAAAGATCTGTCCCATGCAGATCTAGTTATTCCATCTTTAGATGCGGCTATAGACAAAAGCTTTCGAAAAATCAACCGGCCAGCAATCGGCTTAAACCTAAGGGATATTATTTCTGGATTGAATCTTTTTTGCCAAGAATTTTGCGGTCAAATATGGTTAGAGATTCTTTTCGCCAATGGAATTAATGACCATAATGAAGATATTTCGGCCCTTATTCAAGCCCTGTGGCCAATAAAGCTTAAACGTATTCAAATTAACACTGTGGCTAGACCACCTCTTGAACAATTCGCCCATCCCCTTTCTGCAGAACGACTTCGGGCAATTGCTTCTCAATTTTCCACCTTACCTTGCTCTCCGCTGGTGGAACTGTTATCAATAGGTCAAAAAGATTGCACTCCCTCGCCGTATAATTCCTCGGCGAACCAAGAGCACACTACCGATCATCGTGCCCTTTTGGTACGGATTATCGATACATTACAAAGACGGCCCTGCACGGCTAACGATATTAACCGTATATTCCATCTGGATAATACAGACAAAGTTGATCAACTTCTCGAACCATTAGTTCTTTCAGGAAAACTGAAACGACAAGCCCATCACGGAACTCTCTACTACCAAATCGGGTAAATGTTTCCGAGAAGTTACTCTTACCATTTCACAAGGATAACCATGAGTAGCGAAAAAACAGCAAAAGAACCTAAAAAGAAAGAAACAAAAGTAACCAAAGCAACCACCGGAGCCTGGTGGAAAAATCTATCCTTCGGAAAGAAAGAAAACAAACAAAACAAGTCCACTTCTTCTCAAGTTGATAGCGTTACCCCACCCACGCCCACAACCAAGAGTAAAAGTAAATCAACGACTAAACCTTCGACCAAACCCAAACCAAGGGTCAAAAAGTCACCAGACGAAGTAGCTTGTAAAAGTTCTGAAAAACCTCTAAAAAATACAAAACCAAAAGCTAGTTCCGCTTCATCACCAAAACCCTCTCCTAAAAAGAAAGTACCCGAGTCTCAAGTTACTCCTGATAAACAATCAGTTCTTGATGCTAGCCCAGACAAGCAAGTCTCAGCAAATGATAACAATAAAAGCGCACAAAAAAGCGGCGAACAAAACAGCCGCGGACGATCGCGACGCAAAAAAACACCAACCCATAAGATCGAATCCACAAAAGAACATCTAACCGAAAACGTACAACAAAACGAAACCGATGTTTCAAATGTACCCACCAAATCAACTGCACCCAAAAATGTAGAAATCAAACTTCTTATAAATGCCGAGGAACCTGAAGAATGTCGGATTGCCCAACTTGAAAATGGACGACTCGAATCCTTCCACGTGGCTGGTGCTATTCGAGAACGAACTAAAAACAACATTTATAAAGGTCGAATAGTCTCCATCGAGGCCAACCTTCAGGCAGCATTTGTAGATATCGGCACCGGACGCAATGGCTTTTTACCGTTCAATGATATTCATCCAGAATATTATAAAGAAGAGATTAACGAAGAAAGCCAAAAATTCATAGCCCGCCAACAGTGGCGAAAACTTAAAATTGAAAACGTTATAAAACCGGGCCAGGAAGTTTTGGTCCAGGTGGTCAAGGAAGTTACCGGAAACAAGGGAGCCAACATGACCACCTACCTCTCTCTGCCTGGGCGTTATCTTGTCCTAATGCCTGGGAGCGACAGCACCGGCATTTCCCGCAAAATTGGTGGAGAGGAGCGACGCCAACAATTACGTGAACTAATAAACAGTTTTAATATTCCTGAAGGCATAGGCTATATCGTACGAACTGCCAGCGCCGACATTATCCACGACTCGCTTCGTGAAGACGTAATTATACTTCTCCAACAGTGGGAACAGATAAGAAATCGTGGCCAAAACGAACGAGCCCCCGCTTTGATCAGTGAGGAACAAGACATAGTCATTCGCTTTTTACGTGATCACTTTACCCCTGACATCCAAGAAATACTTGTTGATACACAAAAATCTTACGATGAGGTGGTAAAATTTATCGACCTTCTACCTTCCGAACAACGAACAGTAAAGGTTAAACACCATCGTGGCGTTCGTCCCATTTTTAACCACCATAATGTAGAAGAACAGATTGAATCTATTTACCAACCACAGGTATCTCTGCCATCAGGAGGTTCAATAGTTATCAACTCCACAGAAGCCCTTGTAGCCATTGATGTCAATTCCGGTCGCACTTCCAAAGATAGTAATTTTGAAGAAACAATTTTTCTGGCCAACTCTGAGGCAGCCGCTGAACTTGCTAGGCAGTTACGACTTCGTGACCTTGGCGGTCTCATAGTGGTTGACTTCATTGATATGCGCAACAAAAGACATATTCGAGAGGTGGAAAG
>JAOTSI010000258.1 GCA_029865005.1 Desulfobulbaceae bacterium | reverse complement strand
CAGTGCCACCAAACGATTTGAAGTCACCGACTATACAAACAGGGAGCCATATATACAGGCCCAAGTCAAAGAAATCCCCATGGAGGTTGTGGAGAGTAAAAAGGTAGAGGCCTTACTCTTTAATATCCGTAACCAGTTTCAAAAGTTGGTCAAAGCGGCTCAGTTACCTCAGGAAATGATTCTGACCGTTAATTCACTTAGCGATCCTTTTCATGTTGGTTATTTGGTAACCTCTCAGCTCAATTTAAACTTGGAAGAAGAACAGTCTATTCTTGAAATTCCGGAACTGGAGGATCTTCTTCATCGTACTGCCAAAGAGCTCAATAATCGACTTGAAACTGTTGAGATGAGTAATGAGCTGCAAAAATCCATTAAAAAGGATATGGATTCTAAACAAAAAGAATTCTATCTTCGTCAACAGCTTAATGCCATCCGTAAAGAATTGGGTGAGGATAATGACGATCAGGCTGGTATCCGTGAGTTACAAAAGCGGGTTGAGGAGACCAGTCTGAGTACTGAAGCTAGAGAGTCGGTGGATAAAGAGATGAAACGGCTAGAGAGAATCCCACCTTCTTCGCCCGAATACACTGTCTCGCGTAATTACGTGGATTGGATCCTTGACCTGCCTTGGAATGAGTCTTCCACTGATACTTTGGATCTGGATCAAGCGGAAAAAGACTTAGATAAAGATCATTATGGCTTAAAAAAGATTAAAAAACGTATTTTGGAGTTTTTGGCGGTTCGCAAACTTAAACCAGATATTCACGGCCCTATTTTATGTCTTAGTGGCCCTCCAGGGGTAGGTAAAACGTCATTAGGGCAATCAGTAGCCCGCACCATGGGGCGTAAGTTTGTGCGTATAGCACTTGGTGGCGTGCGGGATGAGGCCGAAGTGCGTGGTCATCGCAGAACATATATTGGTGCTCTTCCTGGTCGTATAATTCAGTCGATTAAAAAGGCCGGTACTAATAATCCTATATTTTTATTTGATGAAATTGATAAGATGGGTAACGATTTTCGAGGTGATCCATCTTCAGCACTGCTTGAGGTTCTTGATCCGGAACAAAACTCAACTTTTACCGATCATTACCTGGATGTGGAATTTGATCTTTCCAAGGTTATGTTTATTGCCACGGCTAACGTTCTTGATACCATTCCCGGTCCCTTGCGTGATCGTATGGAGGTGGTGGAGCTTGCTGGTTATACGGAATTTGAGAAAGTTGCCATTGCCAGAGAACATCTGTTTTCTAAACAGATTGAGGCTCATGCATTAACGACGGATGATCTGGAAATTCCAGATGATTCAATTAAAGCTATTATTAGCTCTTATACCCGAGAGGCCGGGGTAAGGAACCTGGAACGGGAAATTGCCGCGATCTGTAGGGGGGTAGCTTCTAAAATTGCTCGGGGGGTTAATGAAAAAACAGTTGTCACATCGGAAAATTTATATGATTTTCTAGGACCGATCCGGTTTATTTCGGAAATGAAGGCAAGAAGCTGGGGACCGGGTTTGGCTACTGGCTTGGCTTGGACCCCGGTGGGTGGTGTGTTATTGTTCATTGAAACATCAAAAATGAAGGGCAGGGGAGGACTTACCCTTACCGGGAAGCTAGGTGAAGTAATGAAGGAATCGGCTACTGCCGCTCTCACCTATATTCGTTCCCATGCATTGGAATTGGAAATAGATGAAGAGATATTCGCCGGGATTGATCTTCATGTCCACGTACCGGAAGGGGCTATTCCCAAAGATGGTCCTTCGGCGGGGGTGTCGATGGTTTCTTCTATAACATCCGTGCTTACCGGAAAGACGGTACGACCGGATATTGCAATGACCGGTGAGATTACCTTACGTGGTGATGTTTTACCCGTAGGAGGTATTGGAGAGAAGGTGCTGGCGGCACTCAGATCAGGTATAAATGAGCTGATCCTGCCGGTTATAAATGAAAAAGACGTCAAGGAAATCCCCGCTGATGTGCGTGAGGGGGTGGTTTTCCACTATGTGAATACTATTCGGGAAGTACTTGATATTGCACTGTCTAAAGAGGCGGATAAATAATGCTGGGATGGTTTAAGAAAAAACTTGGAAAAAAAGACAAAGATCAAGGGGTAAAACCTGAAGCTGAAGAGCTTGAGAAGGGTGAAGCGGAAGAGATCGAGGAGCCGGAGGAACAGGTAAGCACAACGCAACCTGATGTCAAGATAGAAGAAGAGGCTCAAGAGCAACCTGTTGAACCGGAAGTATTGGATGTAGAGGAAGAAGAGCAAGCTGTACCTCCAGAGGTTGAGGCAGAAGTAGAAGTGGCACCGCCGTCCTCCGGTGGGGAACTGGAAGCAGAAAAAGAGTCTTTAGTTGTTGCGGAGGAACAAGAACCAGCTATTAGTCAGGGTGAAACGGTTGAGGAGTCTGAGCCCGAGGACAAACCGGAGCAAGCTAAAACTTTGTTTCAGAGGCTGCAAGAACGGTTGGGTAAAACCAGAGACTCTCTGGTCAACCGATTGGACGATCTTTTTGCCGGTAAAAAAGTTATTGATCAGGAACTGCTTGATGAACTCGAAGAGATTCTCATTACAGCCGATCTCGGGGTGTCCACCGCCCTGGAGCTCCTGGAAGAAGCTAGGGCCAAAGTTAGCCGAAATGAGTTGAGTGATCCTGCAGCATTAAAAACGGTGATTAAGGATAAACTCTTAGAGTACCTACTGGAATCAGATATTCCTGCGGAAATGGTGATGCCAGCTAAAGGGCCATTTGTTATCATGGTAGTGGGGGTGAATGGAGTAGGCAAAACCACCAGTATTGGAAAAATAGCTGCTAAATTTAAAGGAGCAGGACGTTCAGTGCTGCTGGTTGCCGGGGATACTTTTCGAGCAGCTGCCATTGATCAGTTAAAAATTTGGGGCGATAGGATCAACACTGAAGTGGTAGCCGGGTTGCCCAATTCAGATCCATCATCGGTTATTTTTGATGGTATTGAACGGGCTGTTGCTGACAATTATGACGTGGTTATTATTGATACGGCAGGACGGTTACACACCAAAGTTAATCTCATGGAAGAGTTGAAAAAAATTAAACGGGTAATTACCAAAAAAATTCCCGATGCTCCCCATGAAACCATGATGGTGCTTGACGCTACCACCGGGCAAAATGCTATTTCTCAGGCCAAGTTATTCCACGAAGCGGTGGAGCTTACCGGACTAACTCTCACAAAACTTGACGGCACAGCCAAAGGCGGTATAGTGGCCAATATATGCAGAGGGTTGAAAATCCCAGTTCGTTTCATCGGGATAGGCGAACAGGTTGATGACCTGCGCGATTTTGAAGCGCGGGAATTTATTGATGCTCTCTTTGGCGATGGTTTATAAGGGAGTATGTTTCTTTTTCGGTCGGTCAATTTTTTCTAGAAAGATGACCGACCGAATCCCATAATCCACCGGCATTCGTCCCGGTCGAGCTTTCCTCTTAGTCCTTTACTTTCGTATCGTTATCATGGAATACAAATCAAGTAATCAACCAGGCTGTGGCGGTTGCCTGTTAATTGCCGCTGTGCTCATTCTGCTTACCGGTGGATTTCCCGCCCTTTTTCACCTTTTGGACTTTTTATTACTCGCTGGCCTTTTTGGCTTCCTGGTAATTGTTGGTGGATTTTGGGCTTTCAGTTATTATGTAAAAAGTCGAATTAGCAAGTATGAGGCCAGTCAGACTGAAACTCATAACCGTTTCGTCTACCTCATGGTTCATATTCTGGTTAAAATTGCGCAGGCGGATGGCCATTTCACCAAGGCTGAATTGCAAACCATGCTCAATTTTTTTCAGCATAACCTGCGATATAATCAGGACCAAATGTACTGGGTCAAACAGATGATTAAGGATGCTCGCCACAGTGAGCATGAGCTTAACGATTTGTTGGGAGAATTTCGTACTTCTTTTGCCTACGAGCCCCGCTTGCTCCTGTTGGAATTGATTTACCAGATCCTTTATACCTCTGGTCCTCCGTCGGATGAGGAGTTGCGTCTTGCTCGTAACGTTGCTTCCTTCCTGCAAATAACTGCTTATGATCAACGGGCTCTTGAAGCTAAATATATGTATCGGGGGCGTAGTCAAGCCTCTGCATCCGGTGTAACCAGTGAAGAGGGATATTATGCCACTCTTGGTTTGGATAAAAGTGCGGATATGGCGGCTGTTAAAAAAGCCTATCGTACCCTTTCTATGCAATATCACCCCGATAAGGTAGGCCATTTGGGTGAGGAGTTCCAGCGAGTCGCCGAGGAGAAAATGAAAGAAATTAATTCGGCCTATGATTATTTTAAGAAAAAGTATAACAACGGGTAATATAATTTTATTCGTGTCCCATACCTTGCCGCCTGTGGGTTTCAGCAGGTCAGTGTATGGTTATAATATTTATTGATCAAATCCTTTGCCGCCGGTTAATATGAAATTAACGGTACAAAAGCGTAAAAAGTTTACGATTGAATATATACGAGGTAATTTATGACAATTTCTTCCAAAATGTTATTTTATGCGGAAAAATCTTCCTGGATTCGGAAAATGTTTGAACAGGGAGCTAATATGAAAGCTGAATTTGGATCGGAAAATGTATTCGATTTCAGCTTGGGTAACCCTGATCTGCCGCCACCGCCACGTTTTGGTGAAATACTTCAAGAGCTTGCCGGGGATGATAAGCCTGGGCAACATGCATATATGCCAAATGGCGGGTATCCTTACGTACGGCAAAGTTTGGCGGCAAAACTTGGTGCTGAACAAAATGTTGATCTCACCCAGGGTGATGTCCTTATGACCTGCGGGGCAGCCGGCGGTCTTAATATTGTCATGAAGAGTTTGCTGGATCCCGGTGATGAGGTGATAATTCTTGCTCCTTATTTCGTGGAATATAATTTTTATGTGGATAATCACGGAGGGGTAACAAAAACCGTTGCCACCGATGAAGAATTCAACCTTGATCTCAAGGCAATCGAAGCCGCGATTAATGAGAAAACCAAGGCAGTTCTAATCAATAGTCCTAACAATCCCACCGGGCAGGTTTATTCACAGGAATCTATTGAAAAGCTCGGTATGCTCTTAGACGCAGCCGGAGAGAAATTTTGTACCACCATCTATTTGATCTCAGATGAGCCATATCGGAAAATTATCTTTGATGACTTGGTGGTCCCGTCCATTATGACCGCTACCAATAACAGTATTGTGGTCTCTTCCTATTCCAAGGACTTATCTTTGCCTGGTGAACGAATCGGTTTTGTGGCGGTTCATCCAGAAATTTTAGACAAAGGGGCTATGATTAATGCCCTGACCTTAGCTAACCGTATTCTTGGTTTTGTTAACGCCCCTGCGCTCATGCAGAGGGTTGTGGAAAGGTTGCAGGATCAGAGCGTGGATACCACCATCTATGCACGTCGTCGGGAGTTGTTTTGCAAGATCTTGGATGAAGCAGGGTTTGAATATATTAAGCCAAAGGGAGCATTCTATATTTTTCCAAAATCTCCTATTGATGATGTGAAATTCTGTAGCTTGCTGCAAGAGGAGAAAATTCTTGCGGTGCCAGGTCGTGGTTTTGGTTCTCCAGGTTATATTCGTTTGGCTTTTTGTGTTGATGATTCTGTGATCAGCGGTGCGGCTGATGGCTTTAAGCGGGCTATGGTTAAGGCTAAGGAACTTGCCGAATAAATATACGTAAGTGGTTATGGGTTCCTCATCTTTATGCGGTTGCTCCGCTCGTATAATAGAGTTATAGCGAGCAGCGGCAACTGCCTAAATCTGATTTATCTGTGACTATTTACCATCTTGCAAGATGCTACTAAGTTAGGTTATTTTGTGACCAGCTACGAATAGAAGCGTACCTGGTCACATGCTTTGTAAGTATTTGATTTAATACACAGCGAGTTTGTAGGTGCTCGCCAACACCAAAGCTGTTAGTTTGATCCTGATTAAGGTTATTGTCGTTTAAGCCAATAAATCCTCCTCACCACTGGAATTGACCAGGAGGACGGTGGTTGGGAGTTGGGAGAGATAGGATAGGTAGGTGGTGTGCCAGGCTGTCTCTTTTTCCTTGCTCGGTAGTTCAAAGCCGAGCATCACGCAGGATGCGTCTTTTGAATGTCTCTTTAGCACCTCAGAGAATGGTTCCGCGGAGGTGATGACCTCTACAGTAGCCTCTACTCTGGCCTCGTTGACCAGTTCAACCAAGGAGTCGCGGGCGGGTAGAGTCCCAGCTTCATTATTTACCACTCGCAATAATCGAATAATTGTTCCTGACCATTCCCAGTTCTCGGTGAGTAAAAAGCCTAGCAGTAACATAAGATTACCGTTTTTTCTTCCTCTCCACCAAATATCTATCCTTTTAGCATGCTCCGGGGCTGGTATGCCGTTATGCTTGACCATAACTAAGCTCATGCCGATGGTGTAAGCGATACGCAGTTCATTAATGTAGGCATGGCGACGCTCATATTTATTGGACCAGCCGAATACTGCCAGATTTGGATAAATCGGGCCGACGGCGGTGGCTTGCAGAAT
>JAOTSI010000257.1 GCA_029865005.1 Desulfobulbaceae bacterium | reverse complement strand
CAGCGGAGCGATGTCTTCTCCATGGGCGCGATCCTGTATGAACTGGTCACTCTGGGGCCCGCCAGAAGCGGCGATACGGCCGAAAAGTTGCAGTGGGCGGTGAAAGGGCACTTGAACCTGATCAAACACGCGCTGACGGGCAGAAAGGTTGCACCGGAGCTCAAGGCGATCATCGGAAAAGCGACGGAACTGGCACCCCAAGACCGCTACTCCGACATTATGGCCCTGGCCGAGGACGTCCGCCGGTATCTGATGTCCGAGGAGGTGTCAGTCTATTCAGACAACCTGAGCCGGAGGATATGGCGTAAGATGAGCCGCTACCGGGAAGCGTCGGTGATCACTATTTTGTCGATACTGCTGATACTGTCGACCATCGCCGCCGTTAGCATATGGCGAAAGGCAGAGGCGGATCAGCTGGCCCGGCACAGGGAGCAGCTCCTGACGACGCTCCAGGCATCGGTTTCCGAACAGGGTTATGCCATTGACAGCTATTTTTCCCGCCTTGAGAACCTCGCCGCTAGCCTGGCCCAGACCGCCGTCTATCTTATTGAAAAGGCACCGCCCAATACAGCGCCTGTGTATTTCATTTCCGATTTCCAATCCCCTGAACGCGCACCGGCGGACTATCGGTTTTCGCCGCTCTACGACAAGCTGGTCAGCACCCGTTGTCCGGTGGCAAGGCTTGCGCCGGGCGTTGAAAAGGCCGCCGTGGTGCCCATGGTGCAGCGACTTGCGCCCATGGGATATTTTTACCGGCAGATGTTTGTCGACAGCCAGAAAGCCACCGGCGGTCCACCGGCGACCGATGTCGAAAAACTGCTGAGGGAAACGGGGGTGCCGGTGAGGTGGGCCTATATCGGTCTCCAGAGTGGCGTGATGTTTTCCTTCCCGGGCAAGACGACCTATACCGAGGATTTCGATCCGAGAAAGCGCCCCTGGTATGTGCTGGGCGCCGACAGCCGGGAAGTCCGCTGGAGCAATCCATATGTCGACGTCCAGGGCCAGGGCCCGGTGCTCGCCTGTGCCACTGCCTTGTACGGGCGGCAGGACCGATTCCTCGGGGTTCTGGGGATGGACGTCACCTTCAGCGACATTATCGACACCAAAATGCATCGCGCGGGCAGCAGAGGGGTCATCGAGAGCTATCTGCTCAATGGAAAGGGGCAGATTGTCGTCAGGACCAAACCGCAGCAACTGGATGCCGCAGTGAGGGAAAAGGCCGACACTCTGCCGTTGACGCCCTTTCCGGTGGCCGCGCTTACTAAAGCAATCACGAGGTCCAACGCCGGACTGATGGCGGCGGTAAAAGACGGCTCCGATCTGATTCTCGTCTTCAGCCGCCTGCCGTCACTGGGGTGGTTCTACGTCGAATCCATCGACGCCAATGTGCTCCTGGGCGACTGATGCCCAATGAGATACCCTTGGGGCAGGAGCAGGGCAGAATAAAGAAGAGTAAAGGGGACACGAATAAATTGTGCTTGGCTTGCGCTATTGTGTTACTTGAGATTTAGAAAGGTTGTCAGGATGTATTTTGACAGCAAAACCGTTTTTCTGAATGATTAAATAACTGCGTGTATCGTAACTATTCAGCGTAAAAGAATATTTTTCTCTTAATAGGGCTTTTAGTGAAAAAAATATAATTCTACCTTGTTAAGCATTGTTCCGCCAGCAACCACCTTCACCCAGCAGCAGGTTGTCAACTTCCACCGCAAGGTCAAACGGGACGACAAACAGCCGGAATCCCTCATCGTACTCGAAAACAGGCAGCGGTTTGGTGAAGTTTTCTGACTTCGGGTAGATCAAATATACTTCTTTCATCTCCTGGTCATGGAGATATTTCTTCCCATAGGCATACATCTGGTACAGGTTGGCCTGGCCAATGGCTGCATGGACCGGCTTTGAATTGTCCTGGCCCAGCAGTTTCCATTTCGTGTCCGCTACTATCCTGGTCTTCCCCTGTTTGAGGACAAGATCCGGCTTCATGAGGAAATAGTATTTGCCCTCCTGTTGCATGAGATAATGGTCTCTGGCCTGGGTGGTGATCTGCCAGGAGGGGTGCAGTAGCCTCAAGCGGGCGGCAACATAGTCTTCGAAGATTCGCTCCATGGGAAAGAGCAGGGAAAGAGTCCGGATGGTACCGGCAGTGCCCATGGGACTTTGATCCAGCAGGATGATCCGACACCAGGCAAGAACATGCTCATAATAGGCCATGCTCCTATTCTTTGAACAGCGTGCCAGATCCATCCGCATATTTGTTGTCAAATTCTGAGGACACCATACTTAATTTAGCATACTTAAGAATAGTGTACCCGTAATTTTGATCGCGTGCAGATGCAGTACAAGGTAAGCGCTTACAAAAAAAAGAGGCAACAGGGAATACCTGCTGCCTCTTTGTCTTGCAGTATAGCCATCATCCTATTGGGAATTTGGGCTGATAATGCAGAATCAAGCTATCGGCTTATTGTTATTGTAGAATAAGCTAATTAGTGATTAATTCCTTGGTTTTCAAGAGACTTCATTGCGTCGTTTACACTTTGGCAAGCTGCGGAGCATTGATCGTATACTGTCTGGCATATGTTCATTTTTGCTGCATCATCAACGGCTTGCTCTTTACATTGAGTGAGAGCTTGATCACAAGAGGCGGCACAGGTGTCGGCAGCAGATTCCGCGAAAACTCCCGTTGTTAAACCGACCACGGAAATAAAAACAGATAACGTAATTGCCAAAGTTCTTTTTCTCGCCATTTTAGTTCTCCTTGTTTATTTTTACACCATGAAAACAATATCTTTTATTGCTTGTGGCAACGCTAATACTATTTTTAAATTAAATTTTTGTAAATAGAAAACAACATAATAGATACTCGACATTGTCTTTTTTTTATATTTATTTGATTTTATGCTTAAAATTTAGTGGTATTCCTTGGTGGGGAGGGGAAAAGACTGGGACAGGCAAATTCTTACTGTTAACCTCAAACTCGCTCTGAGCAGGACTGGGTGAATTAAAGACTGCAAGATTATCACTTGTTAGTTAGGCTGGGTCGGACTACGCGATTTTGTTGTTTTAGCGATAAAGTAGGATAATAATAGGCAATAATTAATTTTAGAATCCTTTTTTTGAAACCGAAAACAAGGGGCTAAGAATTGCCAACCATGGGTTCATCGTGCCGAGATAAATTCGGGACCTCGGAATTCCCATAACATGGGATGAAATAGGTTTATGTTATCCAGTGGGTGAGAGCCGTCAATGCTCAAGTCCCACCTGTTTAAAGCTCAGCTGGCAGGACAGTAGTGAAGCCTGAGGGGCAGCCCGGTAATGGGAGTCCGAAGCCAGCCTAAATTCGCGAGAATGATTTCCTATTATCCGCTGTAATCAAGCTCTTTCGTTTTTTTAAATTACGACAAAGTACTCGTGAAGATCGGCAGGTTGCGCCAAAAATACCAAAGAGCCTCCAGCCAGTTCATCATATTGGTTGCTAAAACATGACATTCACAGCAGCTGGTCAACAATACGTGACCAGGTGGCGGGCCAATGAAGCATCACCATCTCCATGTGCGGTAAAAACGAGGAAATGGTTTACGTGAGAAAAAGCACCCGAGCCGAAGCCAGACAGAGTGTAATTTATGATGCCTTGGACCTGCCGGGACAACCAGGAGAAACGATCAAAACCATAATGCCCATAAAATAAAATTTGTAGTGCCAAGAAGGGAGCGGCGTCTCATCTAACTAGCCGCTTTGACATGGAACTTTTCCGTATGGTGCTAAATTTGGATTATCTTTTCCCACCAAGTCCGGGCAAGTCTGAGGACACCTTACTTAATTATTGTCTATTTTAATGGTCCATTGTTTGTATTGGTATTCATTAGTGGGAAAGTCCATATATCGAAGCCGTCAAAGAAATGAGTATTGTTTGTCCGGTGCCATGGAAGAACAGGTGACTAAATGGGTGGGTAAACCTTTCACAACCTATTGGAAATGTATTTTTTGCCTGTCCCCCTATTTTTTTGTCCGGGAATATAGTGTCTTTTAGCTCTGGCCATGCTGTGTTTCTAATCCTATAATTCCATTTTTACCCCTAAAATTGCCAATATTGCCCCTAAATAGACCTGCTTACAGCGATGTTTATACTTATTTACAGATATTTAGCGTGGACCGACCCCCAGCCGCTCAGCCGGGGAGAGCAGATGCAAATTGATTGTGGACATTTGCCGAGTATAGATTACGAAGGTATAGCCCGTAAACTCTATATGTTGGTGGTTATAAAATCTCATAGCCGTCGTTTTTTTCTCTATTTCTCCCACAGCCAAAAACAAGAATATCTGCATATGGGACTCTTGCAGGCCTTTACCCACTTCGGCGGCACTCCTCCAACACTTCTGGGGGACAACATGCTTACCGAAGTCACCGAATTGGTTGGGGGAGTTATACGGTTTAATGAGTCGTTTTTAGATTTTTTGCGGTCATTCAACATTACACCCAAAGCGTGTAACGTCAGGGCTCCCCAGGAAAAAGGAAAAGTGGAAAGTGTTATCAAATATGTGCGTCAAAACTTTATACCCCTGCGCACTTTCCAAAATTTACACGAAATCAAAGAGTAAGCAGCGCTATGGAACAGGGCGGTGGCCGACACAAGGGTCCATGAAACTACCGGAGAGAAACCAGTTGAGCGTTTTTGTCCCAAGTTGCTCCGAGCGCTGCCGGCCGATATCAGAGATGCGCGGGAAACCATAACGGCCTTGGTCCACAAGGACTTTGCTGTTTGTTTCGATGGAAATTCCTATACGCTTCCGCCTTATACCGTGGGGAAGAAGATTACCCTCAACGCCGATCTTTACCATGTTTGAGTTTACCGGAGCAGGTCAAGAAAATGATCAAAAAACTACTGTGCGATAAACAGGTGGCCGTTTTCCTCTTGCTGGGCCAACCGGCGGCTGATTATCTGGAAAATCATATGGATGCCAGGCAGCCCATCAAAAAGAACGTTTTAAAAATGCTGGATCTGAAGAAAGAGTATGGAGCATCGTCTTTGCGATATGCTCTTGGAAAGTGCATGGGTGTAAAGCTCCATAGGGCTGATTACATAAGTAATATTCTCTATCAGGAGATGATGCCTGATGTTCGGCATCCACCGGTAAAACAAAAAATTAGAGAATTAAAGCTTCGTAACTGTGAGCGAAACATTGAATCGGTTGCAAGCTTTTGCGCAGGAAAAGAATCTCTCTTTCATCCAGGCAACGGAGCGTTTGCTTGACATTGAGTTGGAAGAGCGGGACAAGACAAGAATTCAGTTGAGATATAAACAGTCAAAGCTAACGGAGAAACCCACAATCGACCAATTTAATTTTGCTTTTCACTCATCACTAGAAAAGCAAAAGAGCATTATTTTGCGTCTCATGGACCTTGATTTTGTTCAGAATCATATGGATATCATTTTGATCGGCAATCCGGGAGTCGGAAAAAGTGTATTGGCCAAAACTATTGCCTACGCGGCAACCCAGGCGGGTATTAAAAAACTTTTCACCTCCACAATGGACATGCTCAATCATTTGATCGCAGTTGAAGTTGACCATACGCTACTCAAGAAAATAAAGCATTACGTAACACCGGATCTCCTGATTTGTGACGAGATAGGTTATCTTCCGCTTGGAAGACAGGGGGCAAATGTGTTTTTACAAATCATCAGCGAAAGGCACCAGAAAAAGTCGACAATTATCACGACGAACCTACCCTTTGCCGACTTGGAAAAAATTTTTGACGGCATAACCGTCGCCACAGCGATTGCCGATCGTCTGGTCTACAACTCGGAAATCCATATTCTGGAGGGACCAAGTTATCGGAAAAGAATATCAGAACGATAAGATCTTTTAAAAAGCAGCAAGAAAATTGAGGGGGAAATCTAAAAAACGCTTTCCTCTGAGACGCACAGCTGCGTCCACCCATAGTACTTGTTGAAAATTATACTGGTGTTTTTGACTGGTTTCTTGGCCGGTGATAACACACTAACGGGAATTGCCTCCTACTTATCACCGATTTATGGCCCTTCCTACCGACGTTCATCCGCTTTTTTTTATTGACTTCAGGCCATAGAGATAATATAAATTCCGATTTGTTGGAAATATTTGCTATGCAAACGACCTTGTAAGGCCAGGAGGAAAATATTCGCGCAATCATAAAAGAGCGCAGAGAAAATACTGTTTAAACTACAAAGCGATTCTTTAAGTTAACGACATTGAATGAGTACTTGTTACATTAACTATGTTTTCAAGGAGTTGAATTAACCTTTAGCTATCAAGGGGAAATAATCATGGCAGATCAAAAAAAAGAAGTTTGGAAAAGGGAAAGCATTTTGGAAGTGGAGAACAGGCTTCTTCATCAGCTAATGTCCGCTCGTACCCCAGAGGCAGTTGAGGCGGCTATAAGTTATGCGCAATTTCTCAGGATGTCGGGGTTGACATCCGAGAATTATCCGGTGTTTCTCAAAATGCTTGAAATCGAGAACCACTGGGTTCTTGATGCACTGGTAGGAGACCG
>JAOTSI010000026.1 GCA_029865005.1 Desulfobulbaceae bacterium | reverse complement strand
GCAGTTGTTACGACGCATTGTTTCAAGGAGGGAAATAGTACTCGCTACATTATTACGATAATATTTAGCTGGGTCCAAAACCGATTCTGAAACATGGGAGCTGGCTGCAAAATGGATAACCGCAATAGGAGAGTATTTTTTAAACAAACCATCCATTTTAACTGAATCACCAACATCGCACTGCTCCAAAGGCCCCCACTTCACCGCCCACTCATAGCCATAAATGAGATTATCTACCGCCACCGGACTATAACCGCAACGATGTAACTCTTTACAGGCATGGCTGCCGATATATCCAGCACCACCGGTAACGAAAACGGTATTGTTCATCATTCTATTTATCGATAATAAAAGTTTATTTGATCTACCACTTATCATCTTGCGGCAAACCAAATCAGTTAATTGTAAACTCTGTAACCAGCTACAAATTTAGCCTAAAATTAAAATAAAAGGCAAAAAAAGAGTATTATGAAAAGACCTATCAAACGTTTCACTATATAAAATATACGTGCAAATAACAAGGCGAGCTACCGCCATTTGGGTGAAACAAATACCCATTAGGCCCTCATATAATGATTTATCAAAACAAGTATATATCAAGCGAAGCAAATATACCGACGCCTGTGACCACTTACGAGCTTGCAATGAAAAACATTTAGATGCAAACCCTGTGACCAGGTAACTGAAAAAGAGTAAAATTCAATTTTCAACATCAAAAGAACCCTTCGGATAACCAAAAGCATAAACAGGTTCTCACAACATCATTCTTAAAATTTAGTGACAGATATAATAATGCACTTTTGTTTTAGACTCAACCTATTTCCTCTATAATCTACCCGAATTTCAAGTCATCAACTCCAAGCCAATGAATTACAGAAGATACAATTCATAACTTCAGCAGATTAACAACAGTTTCTTTCTTTTGCTACTAAAGCATCAAGCACCAGTTACTTTTATGTAAGGCAAATAATGGCACTCTTAAATTTTTCTTAAAAAGGATTTGATAACTAAGAAAAAATATTTGCCAATTGACAAGCATCATCGTTATAAGTTAAAAATATATTCAGTTTTACGATTACTTAAAGAACGTAATTTCAAATGACTTTTTCCTACCACAACAGCTAGTTAAACACATCTTTCCATCAAGATATATTTAACAGAATATATATATACGTTATTAAGCTTCAATAAAGTCATCAAAATTCTTTAAAATGAGGGCCACTCATGAAAACATTACGATTCTCCTTATCCTTGCTCCTTTTGCTTACCTGCACTTTATTCATACTACAGGAAGCAAAAGCTAACTCAAATAATATATTCGCCGACATCAACCCCGCCTTAGAAGGCCCTGATTTTGACATATCAATTGAATCAATCGTACAAAATGCATTGGATCAAGGAACAACAATTAAGCAAATATTGACCATGGCCATGGACAACTCCCTTGAAGAGTCGGGGTTAAAAAACGAAGACGTCATAATATCTACTCTTATTGCCCTTTTAAAATCTACAAGCGCACAAACAACGGACATTGAACTTGCTTCTCAAGAACTTATGATCCCCAGTGAATACTTACGAATAGCCAAAGAAGATGCAGGTGCAGATGATGATGTCGCCTATACAGAAGCCGACGCTCCAGCACCCGCCGGACCAGGAGACATCGGGGCCCATTCACCACCGGAGCCCATAGCAAGCCCAAGCAGACCATAACTTACTCATACAACCCGCAAAAAAAAATCAGGCAGTAACACTATAGAGAAGAGGTTAGAAATGCAAAAACCCGCTATTAAATTAACTCTAGCTGTTGCCCTATTGGCAGTTCCAGCTACAACACCCTGTCTCGCCGCTCCACCAACGAGTCATTCTATTTTTGTATCCGAAATGAAAACTGTACAAGAGGGAGATCTCACCGGGCCTGGACACTCTATGGAATCCGAAACCACAATACCGGAGGATGCTTTTGGTCAAAAAAGTGGTCATTTCCATCCGTTCGTTACCGTTACCGCAAACCATTCAGATAATATTTACCGAACCAGAGATAATCCATTATCCGACTGGGTAACCACCATATCACCAGGACTATGGCTCGCCGCTCCAAGTAGCGACAAAGTACTTCTCTCTGTTAGCTCTGAAAATGCTCAACCCGCAGGATTAGGTCTTTTTCTAGCCCGCCCAGAAGGCTTTAACCGCTATCAAGCCTACGCCCTCTATGGAGCCGACCTAGCCTACCACACCGACTACACCGAAAGAGACAATACCAAACAAGCGGCTGAAGTATTTTTCCAGTATAATTTACGTGGCGGCTTATCCTTCAACGTATATGACAAATGGATTGACTCTGAAGAATTAATGTACACCACCGGCAGTTCATCTACTTTTTCAGAATTCGCCAACAACCTGGCAGGGGCTTTGGTGTCCTATGATGTCACAGAAAAGCTCTCCCTACGTGGCGACATCAACTTTTTTACCCTTGACTACGACAACGTCGAAGATAAACACAAAAGCCGTTCGGATAATGCTTTTTCCCTCTACGGCTTCTATAACTACTCAGCTAAGACATCGCTCTTTATAGAGTATCGCCAGACCGGCATCGAATACGATAACCAACCGACACTCGATTCAACCCAGAACGGTTACTATGGCGGTATCCAATGGAAACCGACAATTTCCACCAGGCTTATTGCTAAAGCCGGTAGCGAATCCAAAGATTACGACACTGAAGGTTTAGACTCATTGTCTGAAACCGGCGTAGAACTTCAACTGGGACATTCTTTTAGCGAAAAATCCAACTTTGCCCTAACCGCCACCCAGAAACTAAACGAGACTCTAGTTACCGGCACGGATTATCAAATACGTACCTACATCCTCGGCGCTTACAAATATCGCTTTACCGATCGAATAAACGGTTTACTCAATCTCGGCTATGAGCAAAATGACTTTGTAGGCCTCACTAACACAACTAATGAGCGTACCGATGATATCTATAGTTACAAGGTGGGAGCCAATTACAACCTCAACAATTGGCTCAGCTGTAAACTACTCTACGGGTACAACAAAAGAGAGTCCACAGATTACTACTTTAACTATGATGAAAATACGATCTCTGTTAGCTTAAGCACAGGCATGTAATTTAAAAAGCAAGAAGAATAGCAGTACCTGGTCACAGGGTTCGTAACAAGCTGATTTAAGATAGTCCGAATCTGTAAATGGTCACAGATGCTTCAGATTTATGCAGTTGCCGCTGCTCACTATAGCCCCTTCTATGCGGGCAGGGGCAACTGCATGAAGATGAGATGATTGTGGCACTTACAAATAGAATGCGGCACAGGTAAATGTAAATTCAGCATTAGCGCATTATATTCTTCCAGCTTTTTTCTATCGATAACATCACTTCTGCTCCACTGGACATTTAAAACGGTTTGAATATTCGGAACAAAAATATTCAAACCTAACCAGCACCCTACGGCCTGTTATGTAAAAATACTTTATGTTATAAAATTACTCGAAGATATAGATCTCTCCGAAAACATGCTTTTTAAACCAACGGCAGCGGAAGTGAGGAAATAATATTCAACAGTATTTTCGACTCACCCACAGAGTTAAATAATTAATATGAGCAGAATAAACTGACCAGCTCATACTATCCCCACTAGCAACTCGTGAGAATTAATGATTAGTCTTCACGAACCTGGTATATTGAAATTCCAAATAAACTTCTCAACAGTTATCATATTCAAAACTATAAAGCTAAAACACCATGAGTTCGGCAAACAAATCGGATGAAAAAGGAATGATTCACAACAAGTTTAATTTAAAAATATCCTTAATTATTTTTTACTTACTAACAGTGCTACTCACTTCTTCAGCCCTTGCCAAAGGATATATAGTTGGTGATGGCGATACCCTTAAAATTTCCGTATACAATCACCCTGATCTTAGTACCACTGTCCGAGTAAGCGGTGATGAAGACATTCTCTTGCCCCTATTGGGAAGAGTACATGTGGGCGGTCTTACCGTTTCCAAAGTTGCAGACCAAATAGCATCCCTTTTGGCAGACGGATATATTGTCAACCCTCAGGTTAATGTATTCATAGAAGAATTTCGTAGCAAAAAAGTTATTATTCTTGGCCAGATCTCGCGCCCCGGCGTTTACGAACTAAGTGGCTCCATAACCTTTCTTGAACTAATTTCCAAGGCTGGAGGGCTCACTGACAACGCCGGAGACCAAGCTGTAATCAAGAGAAAAGATATAAACTCAGATAAGGATATCACCAAGAAAATAAACATTAAATCTTTACTTCAAAGTGGTAATTTAAAAGAAAATATCGTCATCAATGATGGTGATAATGTTTATATCGAAAAAGCCGGGATATGTTACGTTACCGGTGAAGTGGTACGACCAGGAGCCTATAAAATTGACGAAAAAACCACTGCAATCAAAGCTATTACCCTTGCTGGTGGCTTTACCGGCAAAGCAACTAGAAAAAAAGTCAATATTATAAGAATAATCGATAACGATAAAAAAACTCTAGAAGGGCTCGCCCTAAACGAAAAGATATACGATGAGGACATTATCATCGTTCCAGAGAGTTTTTTCTAATAGCATTTCATCAATTGGGTAGTCTTTTATGTTACAAAACGCACCTATACAGGATAATTTCCAGGAAGAAGAAATCAATATTTATGATTATATTCATGTTCTTCTAAAAAGAAGATATGTTGTTGTCACTTTTTTTATAATCACTTTTTCTGTAATTCTCATAGCAACTCTTGCCCAAACCCCATCCTACCGGGCATCTACTCAATTGCTTATTGAAAAAAATAGCCCGGTTAACCTGACCACTCAATACGGTTACACTCATGATCCGTTTTTTCTCAATACTCAATTTGAGTTAATTAAAAGTAAAAACGTTGTTTACAGAGTGGTATCGAACCTCCAGCTTGATACCAGATATCGATCCTCATACCTTGCCCCTGAAGGCTTTTCGCTACTCTCCACTGTAAAATCATGGGTCATCACCTCAATCCGCTTTTTCATTCCTAAAAATAAATCTGAAGATGATAACCAATTAATGGATGACACTGAGCCTCTTACCGATGCCGACATCATCGCAGGAATGATCGCCAGTGAATTACAAGTAAAACCAGTACGGGAAACCAATGTCATCAACATCTCCTACTCCCATAAAAGTCCTTCGATTGCAAGATTAGTAGTCAATGCCATAGCCAAATCCTATATGGACGAACTCCTGGAAATAAAAATGCAAAATTCCAGTTACTCGGTTAAATGGATGACTGCCAAGGCGGAAGAAGAAGATAAAAAGCTCCGTGATGCCGAAGCTGCTATGCAAAAATATACGCGAGAGAACGACCTTATAACCGTGGAGAACAAATTAACCATTATCCCTCAACAACTCAACACCTACTCCAACCAGCTCTCTCAAGCACGAGCCAAGCGCAAGGAAATTGAGGACGTTTATCTCCAAGTAGAAGGTTTAGGAGATAAATATAATACAATTGAGAACTTGCCTTTTTTATCCAACAATAAAGACCTCCAACAAATCCGAGAAAAAATATTTAACACCGAGCAAAACATCAACGAACTTTCAAAACAATTTGGTGCTAAACACCCCTCAATGGTTAAAGCCAGGGAGGAGATAACACTACTTAAAAATGAGAAAAAAACCATCATCAATCGATTTATGGAATCGATAAAAAGTGAATATGAACTTGCCAAACATAACGAAACCAACTTGGAACAACTCCTGGATGAATCGAAAATTCAACTCATGGACATGAACGAAAAACTTGTCCAGCACAATATGTTGAAACGTGAAGTGGACAGCAATCGGGTTCTCTATGATGCCCTACTCACCCAAATCAAAGAAACCAGCGCCACCGAGCAGACCCAAAAGGTCAACGTCTTTATCATGGAGAAAGCCGCTACCCCGGCAAATCCTGCAAGTCCAAGAAAGATGCGTAATATTATGCTCGCGCTAGTTCTAGGTGTCTTTGGTGGTTGCGGCCTAGCTTTTCTTGTAGAGTATCTTGATAATACGATCAGCTCTATCAAAGATCTTGAAGAACGTTTTCAATTACCAGTTCTGGGAGTAGTGCAATATTATAATGACTCTGAAATTCCTCTGGTAGAAATAATTAATCAAAAACCTAAACATACCATAGCGGAGAATTATCGCATGATCCGCTCAGCTCTCATGCTCTCCTCTCCTGACAAACCACCCAAGACCCTACTTATAACCAGTGGACTTCCCAGTGAAGGAAAATCATCCACTTGCATAAACCTTGCAAAAACCATCTCCCTTGAAGGGAAATCAGTACTTATTATTGATTGCGACCTGCGTCGCCCTTCACTACATAAGCATTTACGATTAAAAAATAAAACCGGCTTAAGTTTTTATTTGGCAGGGATGAAACAACCCGACTTAGTACAAAATTTAAATGACTCGAAAGTATCAGTTATTACCGCCGGACCGATACCACCAAACCCTTCTGAGCTCCTCAGTTCAAAACGAATGGCCGGCCTACTCACTGCCTTATCTGGTAAATTTGACTGTATTCTACTCGACTCTCCACCCATCTTATCAGTAACTGATGCCCATGTACTTGGAACCATTGTGGACGGTACTGTATTAGTAGCTTATGCCGGCAAAACCACCTACGACGGCTTAACCGCTACTTTAAAGAAGATGGAACAAGTAAGAATGCACCTTACCGGAACTATTCTTAACGCTAAGAACTTCAAAAAAGAAAGCGGGGGAATCCCTTACAGTTATTATAGCAACTATTATAGTCATTACTATTCGGAAGGGTACCATCAAGATTCTAGTAATTATACCGAATCATGATTGATTTGCACTGCCACATACTTCCTGGAATAGATGACGGCGCAGAGAACATAAAAGAAACCGTTAGAATGGCGGAGCTAGCTGCACGGGACCACATCCACACCATCGTAGCAACCCCCCATATTACCAAGTTCTTGCCAAACTCAATGGAGCAGATTAAGGAAAAAGTTCAGCAAGTCAATAACGTTCTCACGGCAAACGCTATTCCGGTAACCATCATCACTGGCGGTGAAATCTTTTCCGATCAAGCAGAAGAATGCCTAAGTGCCACCATTGGATCCACTTCCTACATCCTGGTTGAATTCCCCATGTCTTATCTGCCCGCATCAACCTGGAACGACATCACTCTACTTATCGACCATGGGTTACGCCCAATAATCGCCCATCCAGAACGTAATGTTGCCATATTACACAACCCAAACTTACTCTTCGACCTACTTGGAGATAATATATCAGTACAAGTCACCGCAGGTTCGCTCACTGGGGAATTTGGCCCTTCCGTGCGGGAATGCGCCTTTTACTTACTACAGCAAGGCATTGTGGACTTTATAGCTTCTGATGCCCACTCAACAATCCACCGCATTCCCCAACTAAGCGTTGCGGTAAACAAGGCAGCCCGTATAGTAGGCAAAGACAGGGCGACCGCTATGGTCACCAAAAACCCGCAACTAGTTCTGGATAACAAGATTTTAGAGCGATGATTATCTCAATTAGTTATTGGTTCTTTGGTACTATTCTAGCCTTTACTCCTCTGGCTTTTGGCACCTCGGAATTGTGGTCTATGACCTATTCCCAAGCCTTCATCCTTTGCGGCTTCACCTGTTACCTCCTGGCTCTGGCAGCTGATAAGAGAAAAAAATGGCAACACCCGCCGGGACTTTTACCATTATTATTAATATGTTTTTATATCCTATGCCAATTAATCCGCCTGCCGCCATGGGCCATAAGTTTTCTTTCTCCCCATACTGCTAAGATTTACAGTGACACCATATGGCTTGTTAATCCAGCGCAATGGATGCCCCTAACCCTTTCTCCAAAGGCTACCCTCCTGGAATTCTATCGACTCTCCACCTGTGTTGTCTTCTATATATTTACGATTCAGCTGCTTGCCAACCGAACCTACCTCTCCAGAACCATAACGCTGGTCGCTATTTTAGCCCCAACTATTGCATTAGTGGCAATTATCCAAAAATTCACCTCGCCAAATGCCATCTACTGGTTGAGAACAATCTCCGAAGGCAGCCCCATGGGCCCCTGGGTCAACCGCAATCATTTTGCTGGCTTCATGGAAATGGCTCTCCCCCTGCTTATAACCATGTTTCTCTACTATCGACCTAAGGTGAAATATAAAAACAGTTGGCGTCAAAAGATATCCCTTTTCTTTGCCATGCCTGAATCCAATTTCCATATTTTATTGGGGTTCGGAGCCATTCTCGTGGGACTATCTATATTTTTAAGCTTATCTAGAAGTGGCATAACCGGAATGTGTCTCTCCCTGATGCTTTTAATTTTTTTCCTAGAAAATAAAAATTACGGCGCTAAAAACCTTTTATTTATCCTTACTCTTGCCTTAGCTGTTATTTTGGGAGTTTGTTGGTTCGGATGGCAACCAATTATTGAACGATTCGGTAAAATTGTTAACGACGACTTGCAGATCATCGACGGACGGCCAACAGTCTGGCTAGACTCACTGGAAATAATTTACAATTTTCCTTTATTTGGCATCGGATTCGGCTCTTTTCTAACTATTTATCCGGCATATAGAAGTTTACCAGGCCACAGTATTTTTGATCATGCCCATAACGATTATATAGAACTACTGACCGATGGTGGCCTCATTGCCTCACTTCTTCTTTTTTGCTTTTTCCTCTCTTTGCTTCAAGCGGTACGCCACATTGTTCGTAAAAGACGCGATCCCTATGCGCAAATGCTCAGCTATGGCGTTTTTTGTTCTATATTCGCTCTTCTTATCCATTCTTTTACCGATTTCAATTTTCATAATGGGGCAAACGCATTTTATTTTTTCTTCTATTGTGGCCTACTAGTATCCGTCTCTTCTACCCGCCGTTTTCCAAAACCACGCAACAAATACCTCCCGGAAAGCCGTTCGCGTTGGACTCCTTTTTTCTTTATACCTGCCGTTATTTTACTCGGTTTTTCGCTTTATCATCAAACCGGAATGCTGAAAGGACAATTTATATTTTCAAAAATACCAGCAGATATTAAATCAATAGACCCTAAGGAACTTAAATCAACTCATACGCTCCTCAATGCTGCAATAGACAATGACACCTGGGAACCGAACTATCGCTTTGCCAGTGGTATGATGCATCATTATTCACAGGAAAATGAAGCTGCCAAAAATAACTTTTTTGCAGCTACCAGCCTCGCTCCACTAGATTGCCGCAACCTTCAGTGGCTCGGCTTCATGTCAGATGACCTACATATTACTGATCAATTATATTCTAACTCTGCACGATATAATCCTACCAAAGTGCAATGCATCAGAAATTACCTGGACCGATTAATATATCAACACAATCACCCAGAGGTTATCAATGTGCTCCGCAAAACACTAAGTATAAACCCCAATGACATAAAATATTACTTCAACTACCTTGATCAGGCAGAAATATTAGATGATAAAATCAGCGAAATATTACCAGAAAAAGTATCACCATTTTTGCAATACGCTGAATATCTATGGGATAATAATAAAAAAATTAAGGCTTTAAACATCTACCTTAAGGGCCTTACACTTATCGATTCAGAAGCCCAAATGAACCACCACTATTTTCGATTGGGATATAAATGGTCCATGGAACTTGGTAGAAGCAACCAAGCTTTTGAAATTCTAAAAAAGGCAGTTTTACTTCTACCTGACATTCCAGAATTTCATGAACTATTGGGAGACTTTTTTCTTGGTCGTGAAATAGCTTACCGCGCCGTCGAAGAATATGAAAAAGCTCTTTCTCTAGATCCCTACAACCGTAGAGTAAAAGACAAGCTGCTCTCCATGTCTAAAATAGAAAATCCATAACCTATATTTTCTTACCTCCCTCTTCTTGCACCGCAAGTAATAGTGACAGCTCCAGGTATTGCCTAATGAAAGTGGAAATGAGTGATCTAATATGATATTCTTTTAGCACAGTTTCCATAAGTGACCATAACAACCTCATCTTCATCCGGTTGCCCCTACCCACATAGATGAGCTATAATGTGCAGTAGCAACTACCTAAATCTGAACCACCTGTGTGACCACTTACTAGCCCGCAATGTATTAACATTGCGAGTTATAAACCCTGTGACTAGATACCAATTTTCTTTTATATTTGACGATAAAAAATCTGTTCATATCCATCGGATGATTTTCCCTTAAAATGCTCGAACCAAGAACGAGCAATCAACAGCACCTGGTTATTAAAATGGTTTCCCTAAAAATATGTCTTATTTTTTTATGTATTATGATGACACCACTCTCCTTTGGGTCATCATCACTGTTCGCCTCAGATCTAAAAACAATACCCATGCACACCCTTTCAATTAGCTTTGATCTTGAAAATAAGACTCTTTTCGGCACCTCCAATATTGTGTTGCCACCACACACCCCGCTTGAACTAAACTGTTACGGACTACACATAACCGGTGCATTAATCGAACCTGAGGGTGAAAATTATCGCATGCTCAGACCTCTTATCGGAACAAGTAGATACGCTCTACCAGGCTCCCATATTGCCGCAACCGTTAAAATATCCTGGTCCTTGGACCTATCAAAACAAAGTTCCCCCGACAACCTATTAACCCCCTCTTCTATTATTCTGGCAGGCATGTGGCATCCCATTCCAAACATTAAAATGATTCACCATCTTGAAGCCGCATTACCCGAGGGATTCGTCGGGATATGCGAAGCAGAACAAATCAAGTACATAAACAAAAAAGAAGTCCACTATTTTGAAGCCAAATTTATGTACCCCATCTATAATCTTCACTTTTTAGCTGGTCCCTATGTGGTGAAAAGCAAGACTATGGATAACGGCCCCGATGTTGCTACCTACTTTTTCCCAGAAGACGCCGAACTGGCAGCAGATTACCTTAAGCGAACCATTTCCTACATCAAACGATATCAAACCATACTGGGCCCATTCCCCTACTCCCAATTCTCTGTAGTCGAAAATCGATTGCCAACCGGTTACGGACTTCCAACATTTACGTTGCTAGGTCAAGCTGTTATCCGCTTACCATTCATAAAAGACACCTCATTGGGTCATGAAGTTCTCCATTCCTGGCTGGGTAATAGTATTGATCTTAAAGATGAGAGCGGGAACTGGATTGAAGGACTCACCACTTACCTCTCTGATCATCTTTACAAAGCTGACAAGGGTGAAGATCGAGATTATCGAAAAAACCGCATCCTCCGATACCACGCCTATGTTCCCAAAAATAACGACCTGAGCCTTGCCGACTTTCGTAATATCGGCCATTCCGAAATTAATTCTGAAACAATTCGCTCGGTGGGCTACGACAAAGGGGCAATGTTTTTTCATATGCTCAAAAATGAAGTGGGGGATAAGATTTTCTTTCAAGCGTTGCGGGAATTCAACGAAGAAAAATCCCATTCCGAGGCTAGTTGGCAGGATTTAAAAGAAATATTTTCACGGGTTGCAAAGCACGATCTAACCATTTTTTTTAACCAATGGCTAAAGCGATCAGATATTCCAGAGTTCGCCATAACCAATTTAGCTGTTAATCAACTTGGGGGACAATCCCACATAAGCTTTCGTCTAACACAAAAATCCAAAGAAAAATATGACCAACTCACCATACCCATAACCGTGGAAACCATAACCGGCCCAGTGCACACCTCCATCAAATTAGAGGCTGAAAATGAACTTCATGAAATTATTGTTGATACCATTCCCATAAAGATCGTTTTTGACCCTGATTATGACTTGATACGTCGCTTAGACCCCCTGGAACTTACCCCCACATGGTCTCGTTTTGCCGGTTCTTCTAATAAAAAAGCAATACTTGCCGATGAATCCCTACGGAATCGCTATCAACCATTAATTAACTATTTGGCTTCAATCGACTGTCCAACCCTACTTGCAGGGGAAATAAAAAACAGTGATCTAGCCAAAGCAAGTTATCTTTTTATCGGGCCTTCTTCCCATAGCCGTGCCCTTTTAGCAGGACCACCGACCAACAACGATGGCTTTATCTTGGACATACACAATAATCCTTTCGACCCAAGCAAAGTCTTGGTTTTAGCCTCCGGCGAAAACTTTAATGAAGTCAAAGCGGCAACTCCAAAAATTCGTCATTACGGTTCATACGGATATCTTCATTTTAAAAACGGGAGAAATATAGCCAAAAGAACCCTGCCATCCCAAAACGGGATTGAGCATGAGTTAATGGAATTACCAATCGCTATGCCGGCTAGTCAAGTTACAGACTTTAAAACCGTAATTGAGGGAATAGAAAAAAGCCGAGTGATATATCTAGGAGAAAACCATACCGATTACGGATATCACATAATGCAGTTGCAAGTTATTCAGGCCTTGCACGCCAAGGGAGTAAATCTGGCAGTGGGCATGGAAATGTTTCCTCACTCCTCCCAGCAAGCTTTGGACGACTATATTAACGGAAATATCAACGATGAAAACGAGTTCATAAAACGTTCCCGCTATTTTTCGGTTTGGGGATTTGATTATCGGCTTTACCGCGACATTATCAATTTTGCTGGTAAATATAATTTACCAATCATCGGACTTAATCTAGATAAACAAATTGTCAGCCAGGCTTTTCGCAACGGAAACCTTGACGGCCTTAGCGAAGAACAGCTTCACAGCTTACCAGCCGAACGTGACCTTACCCTTCCTGGTTACCAACAACGTTTAAAGGCCATCCATGATATCCATGACACCAGTGCAAAAAGTCCCGATAGCTTTAACGGCTTTCTTCAGGCCCAGGCCCTGTGGGATGAAACCATGGCACAAACCATAGCAGACTATTTGGCCGCTCATCCCGATAAGGTCATGGTGGTGTTGGTCGGGGGCGGACATGTATACAAAGCCAATGCAATCCCCCCAAGAGTAGCGCGTCGGATAAATGTACCCCAAAGTGTTCTCGTGGGAATTGACTCTTTGGAACCGGGTCATAATAGCAAAAATTTTGCAGATTATATGCTCCGCATACCCTATGCAGAACTGGAAGCGTCCCCCAAAATAGGGGTTTCCCTAATTGAAGAGAAAAACGACGATAAAAAGTCAGCGAAAATAAAAGTAGTTGGGATCAGCCCTCACGGCAAGGCTGGAGAAGCAGGTATAAAAGAAGGCGATTATATTCTTTCAGTGGACGGAGCGGCTGTCACCACGATTGGAGAATTAAAAGCGAGTCTGTTTGACAAAAAAGTTGGTGATTTCGTGGTGGTCGGAATTGAAAGGGAGGGACGCGAACATCTCAAAGTAGAACTTTCCTCTTTGGAAGGCTCAGGCAAGATGCCACCTTCCCACCCGCCAATCAAGAAGTAAAGACTTGTTAAACCGGAGGTCTACAAGCAGATAGCCAATCACAACCTTAGGCTTATTAAATCAGATAGTTATAAGCCCTGTAACCACATACGTAAAAAGATAAAAAATGGGCGGAACCCGAGATGGTCCGCCCATTTTTCACATCTTTTTTAAAATCCTAGAGTATTTTACTCTGCTCCATATGAAGCACCAAATCAAGCATCCGATTGGAATAACCCCATTCGTTATCATACCAAGACATAACTTTAACAGTATTGCCTATCACCCTAGTACAGGAACCATCCACAAAAGATGAATGGGGATCTCCCTGGAAATCGATGGAAACTAGTGGCTCATCGGTATAACCGAGGTAGCGATCCGCCGCATCCTTCAACATTTTGTTCACCTCCGGTGCGGTAGTTTCACGTTCCACCTCCATAACCACATCCACCATAGAAACATTAGGGGTGGGTACTCGTACCGCCAAGCCATCAAACTTGTTTTTCAACTCTGGAATAACCAAAGCAACTGCTGCAGCTGCCCCGGTTTTGGTGGGAATCATAGACATTCCTGCCGCCCTGGCTCGACGCAAATCGCTATGAGGGAAGTCCAATAGTTTTTGATCACCAGTATAAGCGTGTATGGTAGTCATCAATCCTTTTTTTATTCCTAAATTATCTAAGATAACTTGGGCAACCGGAGCAAGGCAATTGGTAGTACATGAGGCATTAGAAACTACATGATGGAGGGTGGGATCATATTCCTCTTCATTCACACCCATAACAATAGTTTTGACATCGCCCTTAGCAGGCGCGGAAATGATCACCTTAGAGCAGCCCGCATCAATATGACCTTGCCCAGAACCGGCGTCCCGAAAGATACCGGTACATTCTAGAACATACTCGGCACCAACTGCACGCCAAGGAATATTTGCCGGCTGACGATGATTAGTTACTGGTATTTCAAGACCATTAAAAATAATTCCGTCCTCACTCACCCCGATATCGGCGTCAAATACTCCCATCACCGAGTCATATTTCAAGAGATGGGCAATGGTCTTCACATCAGTTAGGTCATTAATTCCGACTATTTCAATTTCTGAAAATGCCGGGTCCTTAGTCATTGCTCGAAAAATATTACGACCAATGCGACCAAAACCATTGAGTCCTATTCTCACCGTCATAATGCATCCCTCTCTTAATTTTAATATAATTACTAAACGTTACTTATAATATAATATGATATTTTCTTGTCATAATAATAGGGTAACCATTCTTATTCAATCTTATCAAACTTTCGTGACCTGATCCATGGTAATTGATCGTTTATAGATATCCAAATACTGGCCCATCACCTTTTCCCAAGTATGATATTTATGAATACGCTCCACCGCCTGGCGCTGCATGGTCTTAATATCTTCCGGCGAACTACGATAAGTTTCCAACGCTCGACGTATCACCTTGGACAAATCAGCGGGTCGATGTTCCTGATAGGTAAAACCGGTCTTACCGTCAATCACTTTTACCAATCCACCGACATAATGCGCAATGGGAAGGTTGCCATACAACTGGGCTATGTAATCAGTTAAACCGCACGGCTCATACAATGATGGAATAAGAAAAAAATCACCAGCAGCATAAATTTGAGTCGCCAGCTCCGGGGAATACCCCTTAAGAATGCAACATCGTCCTGCAAATCGTTCATCTTCAGCAACCATTCTAAACTGCTCTTCGTATTCAGCCGCTCCACTACCAAGCATAACAAATGCAAAGTCAGGATCTTCTTCCATTAACTCCTTAAGGCTAAGCAAAAGAACATCCACCCCTTTCTGGGACGTAAGTCTACCGATAAAAGTAAAAAGAGGCCTGGCAACATCCCGACTCAAAGAACCGTAACGCTCCACCGGTCCTAAATCGCTTTTAGAACTGAGCAGACGGAGTAGCTCCTTTTTATTTTCCTGTTTTCCTATTAACTTTCCGTTACTTGGATCGAACCCGAACTTCAAACCCACTTTTTTGGGACGACTTGGATCAAAATCACCAGGAGTTATACCATTAGTAATCCCATTTATCCTCACAGAGCGATCAAGCAGAGTATGGCCCAACCAACCGGTACGAACATCCTCCTCGCTTTCTTGCAGTTCAAGGCTATAACGCTCACTCACAGTGGTAAGGAGAGCATAAGGAGCGGCTGAGAGAAAGGGGTCAAAAGTCCTCCCCAATAAACTTCCATTTATTATTCTCTCGGGCAAACCGGTAATCGCTCTGGCAAAACGCAGATCCTCTACCTCCTGATGGTAACCTACTCCAGCATTATGGATAGTTGCCACGACTCCAGTATCCCGAAAATAGTGACGATACCCTTCTTCCTCTCTCACCATAGCGGGCAAAACCGCAGTATGACCATCATGACAATGAATCACTTGAGGACGCTCATTTAAAATAACCATCAAGCCAAGGGCCGCTTTTTGCAATAAAATATTCATGGCAAAATAATCATAATGCCCTGTACCTTTTTTAAATTGCGCTTTTGCTTGTTGCTCCTCAAGGGTATAGGTATAAACACCGTGTTTTTCTCGAAATCGATCGGAATCAATTAAGTAAACAATAACCCCATTTAGCTTTTTAATATGAACCCGTATTTCTTCTTTTCGTTCTTCACCCACATAATTCATATTAACTGAAAAAACAAGGGGTTCTTCTTTAGACGAGCTAGGGTCGATTACGGGCACGAAACCAAACGCAACAGGATCCATAAATCCATAACAAGGCATAACTACCCTTGTATCGCACCCCCCTTCTTTGACCAAAGCCTCAGAGAGTTGCCGACAGACATCCTTTACCCCACCTGCCCCTGCCAATCCGTGATATTCCCTAGTCACCATCCAAATGTCGGTCACCCGACTATTAGGGGTCTTTTGCTCATTCATCGGGATTACTGCTCCAAAGTTACTTTTTGATGGAGAGTTGACGTAACAATTGATCAGCTAAGGTAAGTTTCACCATTGCCTCACAAACTGGTACGATTCTAGGGATAGCAGATATATCATGTCTTCCACCCACCTTGATAGTAACCGGCTCGTTACGAACATTAACGGTATGTTGTTCTTTATGAATAGAGGGAATGGGCTTAACAGCAACCCGCATCACTAAATGTTCGCCATTGCTAATACCAGCTAATATTCCCCCAGCATTATTACCAAGAAAACCCTGCTCCGATATGGCATCATTGTTCTCAGAGCCAAGCATCTCAGCAGCCTGGAAGCCGGATCCTATTTCCACCCCTTTAACCGCACCGATTGACATCAACGCCTTGGCCAATTCAGCATCCAATTTATCAAAAACCGGCTCACCTAGCCCCGGAGGACAAGCAGCGCTTATTTCCACAATCCCACCAACAGTATCACCTTGACCTCGTACCTCTTCGATACGTTTTTCCATGGCTGCGGCTGCTTCATTATCTGGGCAAAAAAGTCTATTCTCTTTAATCTCAGAAAGTTCACGTTTATCGGCCCTTATCCCACCAACAGCGACAGTATAAGCGGTGACCTCTATCCCATGTTTTTTAAGCAATTGACCAGCCACACAACCAGCCGCTACCCGAGCCGCTGTCTCTCTAGCCGAAGCTCTTCCGCCGCCACGATAATCGCGAATGCCATATTTTGCCAGGTAAGTTAAATCTCCATGACCGGGTCGAAAAACATCCTTAAGATTATCATAAGATTTAGAATGAGCATCTTTATTAAAAATAACCAAAGATATCGGAGTACCGGTGGTCCGCTGACAACACTTTTCTTCTACCTGAAAAACACCGGACATGATTTCAACCTTGTCAGGTTCCTTACGAGGGCTTTCGCCACCACCCTTACCAGGCCGTCGTCGATCCAATTCTTCCTGGATAATTTCCTCCGTCAATTCGATACCCGGAGGGCAGCCATCAACCACCACGCCCAAAGCGCGCCCATGAGACTCTCCCCAGGTAGTAACCCGAAAATGGGTTCCAAAACTATTTCCTGGCATAATATTATTCCCGTCCTTATTAGATTAGTTATTCAATAATAAAATTCTCGTAAGCGGACACAGGCATCTCATCTTCATGCGGTTGCCGCTACCCCCATAGATAAGCTATAGCGAGTAGCGGCAACTGTATATATCCGAGACAGCTGTAACCACTTACAAATTCACACTATATTAAATCAGCGGGTTACTAGCCCTGTGACCAGGTACCAATTTTCTTTAATGCAATCAACAATTGCCTCAAGGGTCATCTCACCAGTGTCCAGGGCCATATGGGAACCATCTCGGTAAAGGGGATTACGCTGATCCAACAAAGTTACCACTTCCTCCAAGATATCCGCTCCGGTAAGTGAAGGCCTCTGCCCCACAGTATTAACATCTACTGACATTCTAGCACATATTGTACGGGCATCTGCCTTTAACCAGACCACCATAGAATCCTTAGCCAATAGCCTCCACTGCTCACCATGGGTAATAGCTCCCCCACCGGTTGCTATGACCAGATCAGTACGAAAACAGAGCTCACTCAATAAAGACCGTTCAAGGTCCCGAAATGCTTCCCAGCCATGTTCCCCAACATAATCGGCAATTGAACACCCCATCCGGTTTACCAGTTCTTGATCTGTATCTATAAAGACATACCCTATATCAGACGCCAAGACTTTACCAACCGATGTCTTACCTGTAGCCCTAAAGCCAGTCAAAACTATACGTACCGGTCGAGAAGTCGAAAAATGTTTCAAATCAATATTCATTCACAACACTACTTTTAAAATATAGGATAATCCACCGCTTGTTCAAGTGTAAAGCGACACATTTTCTCTTTTCTTTTTCACCATCTCCAATACAATACAAATAGAGAAAATATTTTACCATATGCAGCCGGACACCGATATGAAATATAAAGATTATTACAAAACTCTTGATCTTACGCGTAAGGCTTCCGCCGACGAAATCAAACAAGCCTATCGGCGACTAGCTCGGAAATACCACCCCGATATCAACAAAAGTTCGGATGCAGAACAAAAATTCAAGGAACTAGGGGAAGCTTACGAAGTTTTAAAAGATCCTGAAAAACGAAAAGCATATGATGCTATCGGTTCTAACTACCAAACAGAAGAAAACTTTACTCCTCCCCCAGAATGGAATACCCAGTTTTCTTTTCACCGCGCAAATCCTGGCGAGTTCAAGCATGGATTCAGTGATTTTTTTGAAGAACTCTTCGGTGGCGGTCAATTCCATACGGCTCAAAGAAGAACAGCCACCTCATTTCGAGCGCGAGGAGAAGATATACACGCCGAAATAACCATTTCCTTGCAAGAAGCCTATGAAGGAGCCACCAAAAACATAACTCTTAATCGGCCACAATTTGACCAACAAGGCCACTCCGTACTCACCCCCCATACCTTGCACATAACCATACCAAAAGGCATCCTCCAGGGCCAACGCATCCGCCTAGAAGGACAAGGCGGTGGAGGGTACGGAGGCGCTGTAAGCGGGGATTTATACTTAAAAATACGCTTTGCGCCACATTCCCTCTTTACTATTAAAGAAAGAGATATATACCTTGATTTACCAATCACCTGTTACGAGGCTGCCTTGGGTGCAATTATCACCGTCCCTACCTTGGCCGGTAAGGTTGATGTTAAAATTCCTCCTGGATCCCAAGGCGGCTCCAAGTTACGCCTCAAAGGTCGCGGCCTATCCTCCAACAATAAAATTGGCCACCAATACATAGAACTACACATCGTAGTTCCTACTCCGGTTACCAAAGAACAAAAAGAACTTTTTAGCAAAATGGCCCAAGTTATGCCCTTGAACCCACGTAACCATCTATGAAGCTTTAATTGATCACAGGCACCTCATCTTTATGCAGTTGCCACTGCCCGCATAGAAAGGGCTATAGCGAGCAGCAGCAACTGCATAAATCTAAGGCACCTGTGACCAATTACAAATTGGCACTACTCTTCATGCGGTTGCCACTGCCCGCATAGAAAGCGCTATAGCGAGCAGCAGCAACTGCATAAATCTAAGGCACCTGTGACCAATTACAAATTCGCACTATTCTTCATGCGGTTGCCACTGCCCGCATAGAAAGGGCTATAGCGAGCAGCAGCAACTGCATAAATCTAAGGCACCTGTGACCAATTACAAATTGGCACTACTCTTCATGCGGTTGCCA
>JAOTSI010000449.1 GCA_029865005.1 Desulfobulbaceae bacterium | reverse complement strand
ACCCCCACCCCCACAATAGCAGCGTCCACCGCCACAGTTATCGGGGTAGACACCACCTTTACCATAAGTGGAATCTTGCTTTTATACCTATGCTCATAAACTACATAAGAGTAATTCCCAAAACCATTACTCAAAGGCACATACCTAGCCTGCGGCAAGAGAAGATACTCCTCGCTCATCGGCAGCACCCCGCTCTTTACCGTGGCCAACTTCTCCACCATTGAATAGGTATAGTAAGAGACATCATCACCCTCACCGGACAATATATCTGCCATTGCGCCGTAATGGATTTTAAAATTCAACCCACCATTCCTAGACACCCGCCGATACTCTTCTTCAGTGGTAATCCCAGAACCAGCAAACAACTCCACGACTCGGTCCACAGGCAGTTTTGATGTAAAATCCACATCCACCCGATATCCCCTTCCCTCGTAAAGACCCACTGCCATCTTAACCTTCCGCACCCTAAACAACCCATCAGAAGACGAAAAGACCTCGGTAAACCGATCGATATCCTGGGTATAGCTAGGCAAAGTCACAGTAAAGATAGACTCCTGGTCAGGATGACCAGGCACGAAAAATGTCGCACCCTCACGGCTTCGCAAAACGTAAAGTGCCTCTACTGTCCGACTCTTAACATCCCCTTCCTCGTAGACCCCTGGACCACCCTTCTCATCCCACATACCAATCGTGACACAACCCGACATAAAATTCGCCCAGATCAAAAGAATAGCAACCATTACTCCCTTACTCTTCATCTTCACCCCCATTATATTGAATCCATTTTGTCCACTACAATGCGAATGACATGCCTACACCGCTAAATGAGTATAAGTAGTAAATTTAACGTTAAATCGAACAAAACTATCCCCTCAAAATATCATATTTTAAAATACTACTTATACAACAGATGTACTCACCATACACTAGATGTACATCGACCAAAGCACCTGATAAATTACCACAAACACGTAAGCGCTCACCAGCACTACCCCTGCGCGTGATCAAACCGGATTAACATAGAATTAATGATCATCAACCTGGCCTGCCTGCCCACATGCGCAGCACGGGTAAACGCTTAACAGCTCGATGTTATAGAACTCTTTTCCACAACCCGGTGAACAGTTACCAAACAACCAAACAAATCAGATAATGAGAAAAATTTAACAGCAGAAAGGTTCCACGAAACGCCCATGAAAAAATCGAGAAGCAAGACCATCCGACCCGATTTCCCATGCGCAGCCTCGGCAATGCTGCAAATATTAAACAAAAAAAAGCTACCCAAAAGAGGACAACTCCACTCCCGGATAGCTTTCAATATTTAGTTATTTTATTACGCCTCCTACCCATTTAACCCAATAATGTTGAGTTAAACATGGCAAGGCTCGCTTTCAATTTTACCGGACAACCACAAGAGGTGGTCCTTATAGCAGATCTAAGCTTAAGACATCCATTAAACATACAATTCCAGAGACACCATACCTAATTCAACATAATTAAGTATGGTGTCTCCGGAATTTATGTAATAGGAATCGACTACCAGCTTAAACAGCCCTTTTTGACAGCAAAAAGGGCCGTTTAAAGCCGAAATACACCGTTTTCAAGAGGTTTATTTACGATTTCATGGCATTACCGTGGTCTGGACCTGCGTTGCATCCCGCCGTATATTGGGTAATTTCAGAGCGCCGCTGACAGCTAGAAAATTTACCAGTTTGATTGGATACCCTAACTCATAAATTTGAATCATTCATTTCTATGTAAGTTATACATTGCAATCTTAACTGATTATATAGTAAAATATATTTAACTATAGAGTTGTATTTATTAATTACTTTAACACTAGGAATTGCGTTCTGCACTGTCGAATTTTTTAGGAGATCCAATTTAGCTACTGGGACCTTATTGTTTAATATAGAGGTGGCGATTGCCGCTATAAAGGTACAAAATTCTTCCATCTCTCCAAGGGGACTTTCTGCCATTTCAAATTCCTCTTGATGCAAGAAAAAACGTTCGTTGGCGCAATCTTGATATAAAGCTGAAGAGTTAGAGAGTAATAACTCAATTTTTTCTATTGTGTCCATATGAGA
>JAOTSI010000254.1 GCA_029865005.1 Desulfobulbaceae bacterium | reverse complement strand
GAAGTTATTTTCCTTGATGACGGTGAGCTGGCTGTACTTCAAAAAGGGAGCTATCAAGTCAGTAATGTTGCCAGTGGCGAGGCTTTGGAAAAGGAAGTGCGGACCATTGATTGGAACGCATCCATGGCTGAAAAATCTGGTTATAAACATTTTATGCTTAAAGAGATCTATGAGCAGCCCCAAGCGATACTCTCCACGATTAGCGGGCGTATTATTCCAGATACCGGGGCCATTGATTTGCCAGAAATCGGCATGACCGATGAAGAGTTAAAGCGCATTTCCCGCATCTCTCTAGTGGCTTGCGGCACCTCGTGGCATGCTGCCATGGTTGCTAAGTATTGGATAGAAAAATGGGTAAGCATTCCGGTGGAGGTGGATATCGCCTCTGAGTTTCGTTATCGAAATCTTATCATGGATGATCAAGTTCTCACCGTCTCCATTTCTCAGTCCGGAGAAACAGCGGATACTCTAGCTGGCATCAGGCGAGCTTCTGAGCTAGGTTCTAAGGTTGTGACTATCTGTAACGTAGTGGGCTCCACCATGACCAGAGAGGCTGACGGGGTTATATATACCCATGCTGGACCAGAGATTGGAGTGGCATCTACCAAGGCCTTTACTAGTCAGTTGACAGCCCTTTTCCTGCTTACCCTTTATCTTGGGAAGATACGGGGAACGATAAATCCGTCTCAGTTGCAGGAGTTCGGCCGCGCTTTAGCAGGATTAGCTGCAACCATTGAGGAAGAATTACCTCTTTTACAGGCGCAAATTCGGGCATTAATTGAAAATTATTATGATTCCCGAGATTTCCTTTTTGTTGGCCGTGGAAACAACTTTCCCATAGCTTTGGAAGGTGCTTTAAAGCTCAAAGAAATATCCTACATCCATGCCGAGGGCTATGCGGCCGGAGAGCTTAAACATGGCCCTATCGCACTTATCGATAAAGATATGCCGGTGCTAGCTCTGGCTCCACAGGATGCTGTATATAACAAAACTATTTCTAATATTGAAGAAATCAAGGCTCGGCAAGGACGTTTACTGCTCATTGGTACTTTAGGGGATGAGCATCTTACCACTCTAACTAACGATGTTATCTACTTGCCAAGGGTACTTGAGGATCTCAACCCCATTCTCTATACTATCCCCGCTCAGTTATTAGCTTATGAGATCGCCGTGCGCAGGGGATGTGACGTGGATCAGCCCAGAAATCTAGCGAAAAGCGTGACGGTTGAATAAGGAAAACTGCTGACTATTAAATGAGTGATTAATTAACCGTGATTCAATTAGGTATCGAACGTTTGGTCGCTTCCCCTCCTCCTTGGTTGGAGGGGAAAAAATTGGCTTTGCTCTGTAACCAGGCTTCGGTTACCGGGGACTTTGTTCATAGTCGCGAAGTAGTAGAACGAACTTTTCCCGGGAAGCTCGTATGTCTCTTTTCTCCTCAACACGGATTTTTTAGTGAAAAGCAGGACAACATGGTTGAATCCGGTCACATACAGGACTCAACTGGCCTGCCCATTTATTCCCTGTATGGTGAGTCACGCAGACCCGATCCCCAACTTTTTCAAGAATTTGATGTGCTGTTGGTGGATCTCATAGATGTGGGAACGAGAGTATATACCTTTGTCTGGACTTTAATCTATTGCTTAGAAGCTGCAGCTGAATCCGGTTGCAAGGTAGTAGTACTCGATCGACCCAATCCTGTTGGTGGAGATATAATTGAGGGCAATATGCTGCGGGAGCAGTGGTGTTCTTTTGTAGGTTTGCACCCCATCCCCATGCGCCATGGCCTGACATTAGGAGAACTAGGCCTACTGTGTAACAAAGAAATGTGCATTGGGGCGGATCTTGAAGTGATATCTATGCAAGGTTGGCGGCGAGAGATGTTCTTTTCCGATACCGGTCTTCCATGGGTTTTTCCATCCCCAAATATGCCATCTCCTGCAACCGCTCTGGTCTATCCAGGGCAGGTTATTTGGGAGGGGACTAATGTATCTGAAGGACGGGGAACAACCTTACCTTTTGAGATTTTTGGTGCTCCGTTTTGGGATCTTGCTTGCATAAAAAGGGAGCTTGATAAAATATTGCTTCCTGGTTGTATCTTACGGCCCCTGATCTTTGAACCTTGTTTTGGAAAATGGGCCTCTACTCCATGTCAAGGGTATCAAATCCATGTCACGGATCCGAAAACATTTCTTTCTTATCGTGTGTCCCTTGCATTTCTCTCGATAATGTTACGATATTTCAGAGATGATTTTGCCTATAAACAACCCCCTTATGAGTATGAATATGAGCGCTTGCCCATGGATTTAATTCTTGGAGACGATCGCCTACGTCTTGCCTTGGAAGCCGGGGAAGATGTAATTAAACTAGAAACTGGCTGGGCGCAAGATCTGGCCGAATATGATCAGAGAAGGCACGCTGTTTTTCTTTACGAGTAAGGAAAAATAGATTATGTACCAGGCCTTTACCCTCGGGTAAGCTTTACAGCTAATAGTAATAACAAGTAATAGAGAGAGAAGTCATGGCGAGATCATATAGTTTCAAAGAATTGGCTGAGTTAGTCGACGGTCGCGCCACCGGCGATGAAGCGATGATAATTACGGGTCTAAATGGTCTCAGAGAGGCAAGCGATACGGAAATTATTTTTATCACCGACCGAAAAAAAATCAACCTTGTCTCTGAAAGCAAAGCTTGTGCAGTTATAGTCCCCAACGGATCAGAGGTACCTGATAAGGCAACAATTGAAGTTGATAATCCAGAATGGGCATCCGCAGTTATTCATAATCATTTCCTCACAACCCGTTTCGTAGCCCAGGGAATCAGCCCTGCAGCTCATATCGGTGAAAAATGCGAGATTTCATCCGAAGTGACCATTGGCCCCATGGTTTGTGTGGGGAACCATGTCAAGATAGGATCTGAAGTTACCATTCATCCCGGTGTGGTTATCGGGGATGACGTGGTGCTCGGAAACGGTGTGGTTTTGCATCCCAATGTCACAGTGCAACACGGTTCTGTACTCGGCAATCGGGTAATTATCCATAGCGGCACGGTTATCGGAAGTGATGGCTTCGGTTATAGTCAGGATCAGGCAGGAAAACATATCAAACGTCCCCAGGTTGGAGTAGTACATATTGATGACGACGTGGAGATCGGAGCCAATAGCTGTGTTGACCGGGCGGCCTTTGGGGTTACCAGGATACGCAGAGGGGTCAAAATAGACAATTTGGTTCAGGTTGCTCATAATGTGGATATAGGAGAGGACTGTATCTTAGTTTCTCAATCTGGAATCGCCGGTTCCACTAGCCTAGGGCGTCATGTCATGATCGGTGGTGGAGCTTCCATTGCAGGTCATCTCACTCTGGAAGACGGAGTGATGGTTGCCGGGCGCGGTGGGGTCCATAATAGTCAGAAAAAAGGGGCGGTAGTCGGAGGCTATCCCGCTTTTGATGCTAGAAAATGGGCCAGATCTTGTGCCGCTTTTCCTCGTTTACCCGATGTGATCAAAGATATGCGACGTTTGCGTAAGGAACTTGAGTCCATTAAGACTCAGGAAACTGATAAAGATTGATTTTTATTCGTACGTTTATAGTGTTGACAGTAAAGATTTCATTCAATACTTAAGAACAGCTACGAAAAGCAGAATACGTTATCCCCGTTCTGTGCGCTCTTAGAGTGGGCTGGACTGGTTTGTTTTTATTGAGGAGTCGTACGGAGGATTTGAACTAATGAGTGATGATAATACGGGTAAAGAACTAACGGTAGACATTAAAGGAATTATTGAGCGACTTCCCCATCGCTATCCGTTTTTACTAGTGGATAGAGTGTTGGAGTATGAGAAGCTTAAAACCATTAGGGCCCTAAAAAATGTGTCCATGAATGAACCGTTTTTCCAGGGCCATTTCCCAGGTGAACCTATTATGCCAGGAGTACTTATCCTTGAAGGAATGGCTCAAGCTGGTGGTTTACTAGCCTATTTATCCAACCCTGAAATAGTAGGGGAGAAATTAATTTACTTTACCGGTATTGATGGTGCCCGGTTTCGAAAAATGGTAAAACCTGGCGATCAAATTATCTATGAGGTTGAATTCGTCAAGCAGAAAGGAAAAATTTGCAAAATGACGGGACGTGCCTACGTGGACTCCCAACTGGTTACAGAAGCCAAACTAATGGCGGCCTTTGCATAATAGGTCACGTTGAACACTTGTTAAATTTTAGTTTTTTTTATTTATCATTACCCATGAAGAGTGCGGCTGATACCGGTTGCATAAAAAAGGACACCGATATTATGAATATACATCCCACTGCTGTTGTGGATCCAGGGGCTGAAATTCACCAAAGCGCCATTATTGGAGCATATGCCGTAATAGAAAAAGATGTGGTTATCGGCGCAGATACGGTTGTTGATCCCCATGCGGTCATCTATCAATATACGACCATTGGTGAACGAAATAAAATCGGCTCTTTTTCATCCATTGGTGCTCCGCCTCAAGATCTTTCATATAAGGGTGAGGCTACATATACCATCATCGGTGATGATAATCAGATACGCGAATATGTCTCAATTCATCGTGGCACCCCCAGTGGAAGTGGAAAAACAGTGATTGGTAACCATAATCTACTTATGGGCTACACTCATATTGCCCATGATTGTATCTTGGATAATCATGTGATCATGGCTAATGTGGCCACCTTAGGGGGGCATGTCCATTTGGCTGATTATGTTAATCTCGGCGGTGTGGCGGCTATTCATCAATTTTGCCGTATCGGTTCCCATTGTTACGTCGGCGGCTTATCTGGAATAACCAAAGATGTACCTCCTTTTGTCATCTTGGCAGGAACTCGTAATAATATGCGAGTTTCCGGGATTAATAAAATCGGCTTGCTTCGCCATGGGATAAGTAAGGACACCATTGCAAAACTCGAAAGTGCCTTTAGGTTAATATTTCGTTCCGACTTATTGTTAAAAGATGCTCTGGATCAAGTATCGCAAGAGTTTTCCGATTGTGCAGAAGTGGAGTACCTGGTAGATTTTTTTCGAACCAGTAAACGCGGAGTTGTAAAGCGAATTGACGATGAGGAGTAAAGCGGATTTGGATATGGAAGCTCCCATAGGGATTGTTGCCGGAGGTGGGCAATTTCCCCTTCTATTTATCGAAGCTGCTCGTAAACGTGGGAAAAAAGTTATAGCCATCGGACATAGTGGAGAATCGTTACCCGAGTTGGCTGAAACCGCCGACGTTACTTATTGGGTTAAGCTTGGGCAATTAGGGAAAATAATAAAGTATTTTCGTAAGGAAAATGTTCAAGAAACTGTATTTGCTGGAACCATAACCAAAACCCGAATATTTAAAGATATCTTGCCGGACATCAAGGGACTTTCGCTATGGAATAAAATAGATGCGCGTCAGGATGATGCCATTTTGCGGGCAGTGGCTTCAGCTTTAGAAGAGGAAGGGATTAAGGTTCTCGCTTCCACTTGTTACCTGAAACATTTACTTTTTCCTAAAGGTGTGTTGACCAAAAAGAAACCCACTGCCGCTCAAATGGAGGATATCCGTTTCGGGTGGCATATTGCCAAAGAAATAGGACGACTTGATATCGGACAATCTGTTGTTGTTCGTGACCGTAGTGTGTTGGCAGTGGAGGCCATAGATGGAACCGATGCTACTATCCGACGAGGCGGGAAACTGGCCAATAATAATGCAATTGTAGTAAAAGTAAAAAAACCTACCCAGGATTTTCGTTTTGACCTCCCGGCCACCGGTGCTCAAACTATCGAGATAATGCAGAGCGTAAAAGGATCAGTACTAGCCGTGGAAGCTGGGCATGCTCTAATTTTTGACCAACAAGCTTTGATTACCGCAGCTGATCGGGCCGGAATCGTGGTAGTCGGTTTAGAGGAAGACGAAGCAGGCCAACCCATCTACGAATAATATCAACACACTAAGACATATATTTTCTTAAGGTACAAAGAAGAATCTGATCTCGAAAAAATATATTTTGGAAATTAATTACTAAATACTAATATACTTTTATATAGCTATCTTAACTACTGTTTTTTTTAAAAGAAAATAAATTTTTTATTTTCTTAATAATAGATAGTTTGTTGGCATCAACATCTTTTTGATCTGACGAAATATTTATATAAGTTATATTATTATGTCCCCTGGGGTCCACTTTTCTGCCGAGACTTATAAAACCGCTACCCGTGAGAGCGTATTCTGTTTGCCGAAGATAATTTTGTTTACTTCCCTTAACGAGTAAATAAGTGCCATTGACGCTTTGGTCGGCAAGAATAAATTGACCACGGCGTAGTTCAATGCGTGCATGAAGCCGAGAGATGAGATCATCGTTAACTACTATGTCGTTGGTTGAGTGGCGTCCGGCAGTTGCTGAAGGATAATTTTCATTGAGTAGTAGAGTGTGACCATTAAAGGTCAATTCTAAACTATTAACATCTGGCGACGGTAAATCTTCTGGTAGACTATCAACCATAATAGTTACATTTTCGCGTTCCCATATCATTTCAAAAATTTCGAGTTGTTGTTGTTTCCCCTTAACTTTAGTTGTCCCTACTTTACGTAGCTTTTCAGTTAATTTCTTCGGTAAGCGCAAAGTTGCTTGACGAGTAGCTAAAATTTGTCTCTCTTTGGCAAGGCCTACAACTCGGGC
>JAOTSI010000253.1 GCA_029865005.1 Desulfobulbaceae bacterium | reverse complement strand
ATGTGCGGGAATGTCTCAAGGGGCGAAATGAAAAGGATCGTGTCTCCGCCCAACAGATGATTAATGACCATCCACGCTTGGTGCTCCTCGGTGATCCCGGTTCCGGTAAAACCACCCTGGTTAATTTCATCGCCCATCTGCTTGCTCGCGCTAAAGCAAGCCAAGAATCGGAAAAATACCTGGCTCGTTTACAGAAAACCGGCCCCTGGGACCATGGCTCCATGTTGCCCATTCGGATTGTCTTGCGTGATTATGCCGCATGGCTGGAAGTTGAGACCTCGGAGAGTAAAAATCTGAGCGGTTGGCTCCAAGAGTCTTTAAAGGAAAACAAGTTACAAAAGCTCTGGCCCTTAATCCATAAAGGGTTGCTGGCTGAAAACCAACAAATTTTCATCATGCTCGACGGGCTTGATGAGGTACCGGTTTCCCAGCGCCGCAATGTTGTAACCCAGATCAATAATTTCGCAGAAAATTATTGTCATAATCGCTACCTGGTAACCTGTCGTATCTATGCTTATGTGGATAAAGCCTATCAACTAGGAAATTTCAGTCGCACCATCCTGGCCCCTTTCAGCAAAGATCAGATTAATCACTTCAATGATGCTTGGTACCAGGAATTGGCGGCCCAGAAACGACCCCTGGAGGGGAAACCCCAGGAGCTAGCCGCAAGGTTGAAAACAGCGGTAAAGGGTGATGATTTGCTGGAGCTTGCTGAACGACCCCTGATCCTCACCGTAATAGCACTCTTGCATACATCTTACGGCCAACTTCCCGAAGATCGGGTGGAGCTCTATAAATGGGCGGTGGAGCTTTTGTTGAGGCGATGGAAGGGACCAGAGGGCGGCAATAGTTTGGCGTCCTTCTTGGGAATGCCTAAACTTAAAATGAGCGGGTTGGAGGCCGGGCTTTATGAAGTAGCTTTCCAGGCCCATTCAGGCCAGACCCACTGAGAGGGAACCGCTGATATCAGCGAGATGGAGCTGTTGAAGCTGCTGAAAAAATACCTGCCAAGTTACGACGGCGCAGAAAGGTTTGTTGACTATGTACGTGAGCGAGCCGGTTTGCTGATCCGCCATAAGACCGAGGTCTACACCTTCCCCCATCGTACCTTTCAGGAGTTCATGGCTGCTTGTCACTTGGTGGGCAGTAAGGATTATCCTGGTAAAGCGGCAAAGTTGTTGCGGGATAATCCTGATTTGTGGCGGATAGTTTTTGTGCTGGCCGCAGGACATGCAGCTCGGAATTTTCAACTGGGCAATGCGGTGGCTTCGGTTATGAGACTATGCCCCATAAGTGTGGGTGAGATATCTAACCCTGATGGATCAGCTTTTCAAAGAGCCGTTGTCGCCGGGGAAGCCCTGCTGGAAATCAGTCTTTCCGAGGTGGCCAGAGATGATGAGGAGCATATAATCCTTAATCGGGTACGAGATTGGTTGCTCGCCGCCATGACCGCTGATGATGTCTTGCAACCCATTGAGCGGGTGGAGGCGGGAAATATCTTAGCCCAATTGGGAGACCCTCGTTTTGATCCGGAGAAATGGTATCTACCCAAGGGCGATGATTTAGGCTTTGTGACCATTCCTGCGGGTAGCTTTATGATGGGGAGTGATAAGAAGAAGGACCCGGATGCGGAAGATGACGAGGTACAACATCGGGTGGCGCTGTCGGAGTATGAGATAGGACGTTATCCGGTAACTGTGGCTCAGTATAGGGCGTTTGTCCAGGAAACCGGGTGGGAATTGGATGATGATTGGCAAAAGTATAATCGGTATGATAATCATCCGGTGGTTAACGTGAGCTGGGATGATGCACAGGCTTACTGTCAATGGTTGGCTGAAAAATTGGCCGATAAGAATCAGTGCATAACTCTACCTTCCGAGGCTCAGTGGGAAAGGGCTGCCAGGGGAACAGATTGGCGAATATACCCATGGGGTGATGATATAGATATAAATAAGGTTAATTGTGGCGTACCTAGTGAGAAATCTATAGGTGGTGTCAGCCCGGTTGGTTGTTATCCGGGTGGTTCTTCGGCGGATAAATTGAAGGATATGGCGGGTAATGTATTGGAGTGGTGTGTAGATGTTGAAGGTGAATATCCTGTGAAAGAGGTTATTGATTCCGTAGGCACTGAGCCCGGCGCGGAGCGTGTTATTCGCGGCGGTTCCTGGTTCAACGAGGCGCGTTACTGCCGCTGTGCTTCCCGTAACTGGCTCCAGTCCGTCAATCGTAGCGACAACCTTGGCTTTCGCTGTGCCCGAGTTCAGGTGTCGAGCAAGTCAAGCAAGTAAAGAAAAGAACAGGTATACCCGGGAAGAGCGGAGTGTGGAAGCGAGCGGACCGGTTCCGTAGGGCTGAGGGACGATGCCCTTCGGTACCGGTCCGTCTCGCTGGAACAACGCAGCGACGAAAAATTATCAAACCAACCAATCACCTACCTGATTCCCAACAACAAACCACCAACCTACGTAGGGGCGATCCTTGTGATCGCCCTTCTTCGGATTACAGGCCATCCCTGATAGAACATCCCAAAGGAACACTACCCGATACCCTCGGTCGTATTGTTCAAGCATTCAAATCCATTTCCACCAACAAATACATAAATGGAGTTAAACAAAATGGCTGGCCACCATTTCCCAATAAATTATGGCAACGCAATTATTGGGACCATGTTATTCGTCACGAAACAGAATTAAATATTATTCGAGAATATATCCGTGCCAACCCAACCCAATGGAAAACCGATAAACTTTATACTCCTGCCCGCGTGGATGGGGCACCTGTAAATAATCTCCATGAAACAATGGAACCAGACACCGAATATATCCATAAACCATGGATGGTATAAACAAGAAGGGTTGATAATCAAAAAGCAAAAGGGCGATCACAAGGATCGCCCCTACGTAGGCTCGAACCACCGTGGAAATATTGTGAATGGGTGTATTAGCCGAGCATCATGGTTAAAATATTCTCACCCATACTTTTTTCCCAACCAACGAAAATCCACCAACCTGCGTAGGGGCGATCCTTGTGATCGCCCTTATTGTCTCAACTTAATAAATATTTTTCATTACAAGCTGTAACGGTCTGTTTAATCCAGTTTCAAATAATGGTGCTTCCTATAAGGTTTTATGATGCGATTTTAGGAGGTTCCAGTCGAAAGGCGCTGATTATGTATTTTTAAAGTATAGTCCTTGATTTTTCATATACTCAGAGGCGTGGGGCCTATATGTCGAACGGATGCAGCTCATTCCTCTCCAGTAACCTACGGTCTGAGGTATATAATTGCCTCCGAATAAGTGTAACAGGTTGGAATTTTGTATGGTATGTATTTAAATCGGTCGGCGGGTACCCTAAGTTCGGATTGTGTATATCTCGTATTATGATGGTGGAAAACTCGTATTGTGTTAAGTTTTAATCAGTATTTTGATATTGTTTTTCTAGTAAAATAATAGAGGAAGAATCATGTATGTACGCCATTGTGAAATTTTTTTAAAAGAATTTTTGTCGGAATTTCACATATTATATCTGACCGGTCCCAGGCAGGGCGGTAAAACCACCTTGGCGAGTAAGATCGCCAAAGACCAGGGGATGCGCTATGTGTCACTGGATGAGGAAATGTGATCAGGTAAGATATATCTTGTTATTTAAGTTTAATTTGTAATGCATAGCAGGTGGCAGTAATGAAATGTAAAAATATCCTCGGTGTGGTAGCGATCATTAGTTTGATTCTGATCCATTCACTTTCCTGGGCTGGTGGCACAGAACAGTTTTCCTTTACCGTTTTTGGTGATAGCCGTTTACCTGGTAATATGAATTTTAGCCAAGATCAATGTAATATTGACGGCCCGTTGGATCAGTACATCCGAGCTAACTTTATGGGTAAAACTGTATCCGATTTTGCTCTCAGTTTTAATAAAGGTGGTAAACTCGTCAAACTGCGTGTTCCTAAGGATGGTGAACTTTACAAAGAGATTACCCTCGATACTAACGGCTGGCCTAAAAAAATCATTGATACCTCGAAAACACCGAGTCTCACCTTGATAGAAGAGGGACAGGTTTGGGTGTACGATTCTGTTATTGACTCGGTTGCCGGGGAATCCAGCGAGGGATTTGTTCTGCATACTGGTGATATTTCCTATAACGGTTATTACGGCACTGATCCATCCAGTGTTTACTGGGCTGAGTTTAAGGCCCGGCTGCTTGATAGGTTGCCGAGCGGTACCCCTAAAGGACTGGTGGGGCGTTTCTTTCCGGCTGTCGGTAATCATGAAACTTGGCTTGATCCTGAAATGAAGGGTCTCAGAAGTACTGTTCCATATCTTAAAAAATTGAAAGTCACCGCTGATAATCACATGTACACTTTTGATTATAGTGGGAGTCGTTTTATCTTTCTTGATACGGGCGGTTATAATCCACCTGCAGGGTGGAGTGATGATTCAAAGCCCAATTATACCGATCAAATGACCCAAATGACCATATGGCTTGCGGAAGCGCAGAAAAAAAATATCAGCCATGTATTTATTGCCCTTCATAAACCGTTGTTTTGTAGTGCTGGTCATGGGCATCTCAGTGCGGATAAGAATCCTCATAATATTTTAAAATGGTTTGCTGCTGCCAAAGATCACCCCTTGGATATAACAGTGTTTTCTGGTCATGTGCACAGTAGCGAAATGTACTATAAGGATAATATTCGCTACATGGTGTTGGGTGGTGGCGGGGCGGACCAGGTCTATAGCGTCAATGAATGCGCCAAGGATGATCAGTATTGTCAGGATGAACTCTACTGGGCCGGAAAAAAACGGGTGATGGAATATAATTATCTCACTGTTGCTGTGGACGATTATGATATTTTTTTTAAAATGAACCGCTGGCGTCCCCAAGCTAATGGGTTTGAGACTTGTATAATTGATAAACAGATGAATATGAAGTGTGAAAAAAGCGAGAGGTAGGCTGTTAACTCGTTTCTTTGTTAAAGAATATTTATCTACTCTCAGTTATTTATGGGTCGATAATTAGTCTGTTAGTTTCCCATAAATGATGAAGGTATGGCAATACTGCACAGGTCCTCTTTGGCGTACGATCATTTTACTTCTCATTGTTTTTGGGATTATGATGGTATGGTAACCATGCAGGGTTGTTTAAGTATAAAAAGCTCCCTCAAAATTACGCCGGGTTCTCCATTTATAGTGAATGGGAGATGGAGCAGCAGGAGTGGATGTATCGGAAGAGGGTAATTCGAAAACAATCTATCAGGTGTTGCATAAATCTTTTAATTGAGCACTATAGAATAAATTATTGCTACCATATCCACAACATTGTTGAGACCGCTATGCGGGGACGATTTTTTAAATAGCTCCCTTAAAAAAGAACTTACTAATTTTAAACACCACCTTCTAATCCCGCAATAATCCCAATAGCTCATCAGCCGAGACCTTGCCCGCCATGTCGCTACCTTCCAGTAAACCGGCGGCGAGATCTCTTTTTTGATGATGGAGTTCCACGATTTGTTCTTCAATGGTTCCTTTGACCACCAGGCGGTAGACGGTTACCGGACGGGTTTGTCCGATGCGGTGGGCGCGGTCCGAGGCCTGGTCCTCCACGGCCGGGTTCCACCAAGGGTCCATGTGGATGACGTAATCGGCGGCGGTGAGGTTGAGTCCAGATCCTCCGGCCTTAAGACTAATCAGGAAGACATCACCTTCCCCACTTTGAAAGGCTTTGATCCGCTTCTGCCGTTCCTTAAGAGGGGTGGAGCCATCCAAATATTGATAACTGATTTTCTTGGACTCTAAAAACTCGCGCAAAATGGAGAGGTGTCCGACAAATTGGCTGAACACCAAGGTCTTGTGGTTATTGCTCAGCAACTCATCCAGAGTGTCGCCGAACACCTTTAGCTTGGAGCTGGCAATGGCGGTGTCGGGCATGAGCAGTTTGGGATTGCAGCATAAACGGCGGAGCTTCATGATTTCGGCCAAGATGCGAAGATGGCGAGCTCCGCTTTGTTCGTTCTCTGCGCTTTTCTCCAAATTTTTAACGGCAGTTAACCGTTGCGCTTCGTAGAGAGCTAGCTCCTCAGTGGACATCTCTACCTGGAGGGTGATATCGGTGCGCGGCGGCAGTTCCTTAAGGACATCGCTTTTTATACGACGGAGGATAAAAGGACGAATCAGTTTACGTAGTCGTCTCTTGGCGTCTTCATCTTGGTAACGAGTGATGGGAATGGTATATTTTGTATTAAATTGTTTCTCGCTGCCCAACAAACCTGGATTAATAAAGTTAAATAGCGACCACAACTCACCCAGATGATTTTCCAGGGGAGTTCCGGTGGTGATGAGCCGAAACTCTGCTTGCAGTTTCATGGCCGCCTTGGCTCGTTTGGTTTTGGCGTTTTTAATGGCCTGGGCCTCGTCTAGCACTATGGTTTGCCAAGATATTTCAGCAAGGTCTTCATTCTCATTTTGTAATAACCCGTAACTGCAGATTACTAAGTCAAAGGAGTTGAGCTCTTTCAACATCTTTTGCCGGTCTCCTGGGCCGAACATTTTTATCTTCAAGGTTGGAGCGAAACGGGCAGCCTCTTCGCACCAATTGTTCATCACTGATAGGGGAGCCACAACTAAGGTGGGCCCATGGGCAGTTCTGGTTAATATCACCGATAAGGCTTGCAGGGTTTTACCCAAGCCCATATC
>JAOTSI010000252.1 GCA_029865005.1 Desulfobulbaceae bacterium | reverse complement strand
ACCCTGCCATCGGCCCGTGTTAGTTTGACTTCTGAAATGATTCTACCCATTGGGTCCTCGTAAGTGTAATCAATTCGATTATTCTCGGAAACATGCCAATGGATGCCCTGTGCTTCCTGATCTGCTCCTCCTGAGCCGATATTCAGCAATAGAACGGTCTGTAAATGAGTATTTTCCTCATCACTAGCGTATTTATCTTTTACCTTGAGTTTCTTGCCGTGAAATAATTCGGGTCGATGGCAATGTTCACAGGTGTCTCTGGCCGGTCGCAAGCCGCCGGGTGGGACTCTGATCGGTTTATTGTATATGCCTGTGGTAACGGCGACAACCTGGTGCACTCCAGCGACTTTTGCCATGACAAAATTTTTCAGACCGTTGCCGACATGACACTCAACGCAGGCAACTCTGGAGTGAGGTGAATTTTGATAACTTAACGACTCCGGCCCCATAACTTCATGACAAAGGGTACCACAAAATTCTGGTGTTTCGCTGTAGTGGTGTCCCATGTAGGCAACTAGAACGAGAATAAGAAAATTACCCACACCCAGTATAGTCGCTAGGAAAAATATCCTCATAAAACTAGTTTTTTCTGTGATGCCGTTGAAATGCTCTTTTATATATGCATAACTGCAGGGAGATGTTTTGCCTGATGATGAAGGGACAAAAAAGAAACCAATAAAAAAAACTATGTGACCAACAATGAAAAGTGGGGTTAGGAATCCGTAAAGGAAAGCACCAAAGAGCTGGGAATGAATCCAGCCAAAGATTTCTACAACACCGCCAAGCAACAGGAGTGGGAAAGTCAATGAAATGACAATTACACCAATTAGTGATATTTTGTTTCTTTGAATAGTTTTGATGAAAATTGAAATGGCTCGCGGAATTGTAATCACTGGAACCCTCCTGATCAGTCTGTATTGCTATTGCTTGAGATTGTAATACAAAGCTTATTATTTAGATTTGCAATAACCATTCCTGATTATGAGGCGGTATGGTTTGATTTATCTAGGTGTTAGTTTGAAGAGTGATTATAAATTTTGGGTTGAGAAGTTATTTTTACAGTGAACTGATTGGTGGGTATTTTTTTTAAATGTGTATATTAGTTTTCGAGCTTTGCCTGAGCAGCGACTCATAGTCGTCAGGTTAAGATCTATAAATGAAAAACAATACAACCTATTGTTTTAGGAAAGATTAAGGTTATAACTGGTAGGTGATCACAAGGATCGCCACCAGTTGCAACGGTGCAACACCGTGGAGCAACGTTAATGCGTTTAGAGTTGGTGCGTAATTATTTAATCATAGATACCGAAATGCTGCGTGAAGAAGCGGTCGTGATGTTGCCAGTGAAGTAGGGGGTCAAATCTCATTTTGACCTTACTTGTATTAAGCAATTAAAAAAAAGTGTTAGCAGCCAACATAATGCCCTTTTTATCTCTTTCGCGTCAGTCATTTTGGCCTGGTGGCTTCTGGAATATCCGCTATTGACTCCGAGTCAATGGCCGGAGGTACAGTCTGGGTGGTCGATGGGGGAGGTGAAGAGCTTGTAAAACTCTTGAAAATACAATAAAGAAATTCATTATTGTACTAAGGGTTACATTTACGTTAAATCATGCTTTCCTTTCTGGGCCAAGCGATGTATACTAGATTGGTAGTAGGAATTATTATTAGTTGAACTTGCTAACTTCGAACTTTTATACGATATGTGAAACGAAAAGGATACTGAAATCGGTTCGTCTCTTGGAAATTGTAAGGAAATTATTGGTTGCGAACGACAGGGGATTGGTAGAAAAAATACTGAAATTTTAAAGTTTGTGGTCTCAGTGGAACATATGGAACATAGTTGCTGGGTGCTTGCCGGTACCTTTGGATATATATGTTCAAGGTTCAGGGAAGAAAAGGATGACATCTTTTTGTATTGCGAGGTGTTTATACACTATCATCGTGCAATGGAAGCTGAAAGGAAACCTGTGATAGACACGTCCAGAAGAAGATTAAAAATACAGTAAGTTTGTACTCAATAACTTGATTGATCAATGTAAATTTCTATCAAATGGTATTATTTTGGCTTTGAAATATAAATGAGGAAAATATTAACTTCACCACATAAGATTTGTTGGGAGATTTATGGTCGTAAATGTCATGCAAATGGTAAAAAATTCAACGAATTCGGCAATTGTATAGCTTCAAAGGAGAGTGGGGGCCATGTTTGTTGGATTGTTGCTGGAACCTTAAATGGCAGGGAAGAGCAAGACTCAGTGGCAGAAAAACAGATAAAATGCCTGAAATGTGACGTTTACAAGGTATATCTCCGCGCAATCAAGGGAGACGGAAGTTACGACAAGGTATCCTATTCTGTGGAAGATAGGATATATAGCGATTTGCTTGTAAATAGACTCTATAAGGGATCTTAAATCGAAGTATTTTGTTTTTTTGGACTTGGAAGTCCTATGTCTCAGAGTGTGCTTTATGATTTCCAGCTTGTACATATTGAGGGAGAAATTTGAGCAAGAAATACACTCCATCTAAGAAGAAATGTATATATATTTACAGAGCGCCCTCACAACAATATTTGGGAAAATAATGAGGCTGGGGAATATTTCATTGAAAAGAGGTGGGGGAGTTATAGTCGTTGGGCGGTTTCCTTGACTTTCTGAGGTTGTGAGGTTGATTCGGTGGTATCAAGATAAAGTAACTGCCAAGAATAATGCTCCAAAACAAAACGATAAATTACTTATCGTTCATAAATATAATCGGTAATAATTTGGTATTACAAGAAATGTGTTAGCTTTTGTACGGACAGGAGAGATGGCAATGGATGACCCAAAAGAATCATTATTAAAGAACTGTTGGGAAATTAAAGGGTGTGGGCGTCATGTTGGTGGTGACAAAATAGAAGAGATTGGAGAATGTATAGTATCAAAGCTCAATTTGGGGCAAGCTTGTTGGACTGTAACCGGATCATTATGCAATGGTACGGTTCAAGATTTTGTGGAGTACAAGGAGCATGAGTGCTTGAAATGTGATGTTTACAGGATCTATAAGCATCTCATTTGGAAAGGTGAGAAAGAGGGCATGGAAACCAACAAGAAATCAGGCAATAAATTTTGTGAAAAACTTCTCAATGAATTCGGCAAAGTTGATAAGTTCTAATACTTCTTAGCCTGCCGGTAATGCGGTAACTCTCATAATCCCATACCTAACACTAGGCTGACACAAGCACAGTCTTGCAGGGAACAAACCGTTGAGAGACTAGTGTCAAAACAACCATGCACAAGTGTCAAAGTGAGTAGTGCATTACATTGAAACGAGAGCCTTATTGGCCCCCTTTTTTATAGCTTATCTAATTAGGGGGGGGTAAAATTAAGTAAGCGTTCACCAGTACCACGCCTGTGCAAGATCAGACCGGATTCACTTAGGATTAACTATAGCTTACCGATCTGCTTGCACACATGCGCAGCACTGGTAAACGGACTTACAAGTCCGATGTGATCGAACTTTTCTTTACAACCCGGTGAACGGTTACAAAATTAATGCCCAGCATTGCTATGATGAGCAGCTCCACCTTTAAGTAGACCGTGTAATCCTTCTACGTAATGAGTAAAAAGAACATAGGACTCAACGAATTCACGACCGGCTGCTACAGAATCATTAACATGTTTTTGTGTTTCACGGGTATGTTGAAAACGCTTCCGAATACCATTTCCCATAGCATTGCTCAGGACATTGACCAGTATGTCAATGTTACCGTTTTTTAGAGCTTTGTCTGCCAGTGCTACTGCTGGGTCAACTGCCTCACCGGGCTTCAGCCCGGTGTAGGGTGCTCCTTCCCCTTCGCGGTGGATGCGGACCAAGGTTTCAAAAAAGTACATATCAGCAAATTCTTTAACCTCTGATCCTTTGACCCGCATGGCTAATGTTTTCTGAAAAGCCGTTTTGATTTTCATTTCCTTATCAGGTTGTACCCATTTCAGCAGAGGTGTAACATTACCTTGTTCAAGGGCTACTCGTGCTGTTGCGACCACTGGTCCATCCAAGGTGTCGCAATGGGCCGAAGCGTCAGCCACATATATAATGCTTAAAAAAGCAAGAACAGATATTATTCTCAGTATGGTTTTGTAAGTTTTCATGTATAAATTTTCCTTGATTCAGATTGTGTAAAAATAAATAGATATGATATTTTCCCGGCCAGGGTACGCCAGTCACGTACATTACGATGTGGCGTTATTGGTTAGTACGCAGCTACTGGCAAAATTGTGACAAAATATTTCATTCTTTATTTTTAAGATATTTTTGGAGGATTATTTGTGTCACAAAATATAATATTTATACGAATTAAGTTATGACTGATAAAAAAAAGCCATATACTACCCTAAGCGGGGCAGAGCTTATGGCTCTCTATCAGGAAGGGGATATTGAAGCGTTTAATTGTCTTTATGGCAAATATAAATCCCTTGTTTATGGATATTTATATAAAAGAGTGAATAAACGTACTGAGGTTGATGAAATATTCCAGGATGTATTTTTAAGGCTACATCATTCACGCTATCGGTATAAAAGTGAATTTTCTTTTGAACCATGGTTATTCACTGTACTGCGAAATAGCCTGATTGACTATTATAGGAAAATGAACAAAGAATACCTCAACGTATCTCTGGATAGTTTGGAAATAACCCCTTTGGCTCTTCAATTTGATGATAAACATAAAATAGATAGATTATTGCCCAACGACGCTGATCTTAACGAAAAGCAGCGGCAAGCCATTGAGCTACGTTATGGGAAAGATTTCTCTTTTGAGGAGATTGCTCACAGGCTAGAAACCACTTCTTCCAATGCAAGAAAATTAGTGAGCAGGGCCTTAAAAAGGTTGAGGAAATTTATCAAGCCCGAGGATATGATATGATTGACAGGAAAGATAAATATACCGAATGGGAAAGAGAAATTCTTGATTTTGTCAATTCTGACCCCGTCAACCCCCCAATGTATTTGACGGAAAAGCTTAAAAATACAGTCAGTCAGGATATGAATGTTGTTATTTGGAGAATATTTTCCAAACTTGCTGGCATACAAGTGGGGTATGCAACCTTTACCTTATTTTTCTGTCCACAATTTGAAATTGGGTTCACAAAACATGATCTCTTGGCTCACTTGGTTCAACATTCTGAAGGAGTAGGCTTTATGATCGTCTGCGGGATGATTTTTTTAGGTGGCGGGGCTGTAATAGCGTCATTTTTCTTTAATCAAGTTGAAATGAAAGCCATAGAAAAGTCTGTGTTTATTTATTTTCCCACAGCTTCTTTTCTTGCTGTAATGTTATTTTATTCTTTGGGTGCTGATATCGATTGGACCCTTGCATTGCCATGGTTTTCAGGAGCAACGCTTGGTAGTCTTATTGGTTTTAAGATTGTTAAACATCTACGGTACCGGCTTGCTACTCCTTGATAATTGCATACCTCAACGCTAGTTGAATTTGATCCACTTCTGCTAAAAGTAACTGAGCTTGTCTCACTCCCGTACACTAGTGCTAATTTTTTATTGTTCACTTCCCGTAACCGTTCACCGGGTTGCAAGGGAAACTTTAATAAAATCATGATGTTGAGTGGTCGCTTCGGTTTGAATATGGAAGGTTCCTGGATATACAAATCTATCGGAAGTAATATCGTTTTGCCAATTGCTTCAACTGACTTAATTTACATTCTTTAATCCCGTTGCGTCATGTTCTATATAGTTTAAAAAAGAAAAATCATCCTCATGAATACCGCTATTAATTAAATCATTTTTAATTAAATTAATTTCGGATTCCGAACACATAGCGTTAAAGTGATGAACTTTAGATGTGTTTATGTCTAATGATTTAGAACTGTTATCACCCAGTGTCAATATTTCTAAAAGCATAGTGGTGCAATTATCTATTTTCCTAGCATTGATACTCTTAATAATCTCAAGAGCACTTGCTTTTTTTTCGGAAATAAATAAGCTTAAAGCTAAGTCATTGGCAGCAGTTATGTTGTTGGCATTTAGGCTAAGCGAGAGAGAAAATGCTTTTATTGCTGCATCCGTTTTTCCGGTAATAAGATATATTTTGCCAAGTAGCCAGTGGGTTTGAGGGCCATCTTTCTTTATATTAACAAGCTGATTGAGATATTCTTTTGAACGAGTGAAATCTTTTTTCAGATAATAAAGAAATGCCAATTTGTAGATAATTAATGACGAATTCGGGTGAAATTTCATGGTGGCAGCATAATTTTCCAAGGCTTCGTCGTAATTCCCAACGGCAAGATGCATATCGGCCAAATTGAGTAGAGCAAGTGACTGAAAAGTGGCTGGAGATGGGGCAGTTAAGGTAAGGGATTTTTTATAAAGTTGGATTGCTTTGGGATAATCTCCTTCGTTGGCGGCAAGGAGCGCCAGACAGTAGACAGCTCTAGCTTGTTTCGGTGCTTTTTGGTTGGTATCTTGACATAATGATTGTTCTGTTTGCCAAACAGTATTTCTTTCAAATGTCCAAGAAGTTAAAAGTGTGAAAATGGACAATAATATACCGTAAACAATTATTTGATTTGGCAAACGAGAATGATGATTCACTTTGCTGACGATGAAAAATGAAATAGGCCAAAAAAGAAATAGGGAAGGGAGATAATTTCTATGTTCAAAAATTAATTCCAATGGCCATGCTGTTGATTCTATAAGATGATTTAGGAAAAAAATAAAATAGCA
>JAOTSI010000251.1 GCA_029865005.1 Desulfobulbaceae bacterium | reverse complement strand
TCTTGTCTTATTTGTAGAATTTTATTGGCATACCCATAAAGCAACTCTCCCACCGGAGTGGGTTGCACCTCCCTCCCGAGCCTGTCAACCAACTTATGGCCTAGTTCCTCCTCGAGATTTCTAATATGCTCGCTGACAGTGGGCTGAGAAAGTAACACTGCGTCAGCTGTTTTTGTAAAACTACCCAATTCAACAAGCTTGCAAAATACTTCTAATTTACGTATTTCCATAAAAAAATCTACTATAACTATATTATTATAAGTGTCACATTTTTCGAAACTACTAAAGGTTTCTATGGCTGGATTTGTAAAATATTTTTAAATTCCGCCATAAGCCCCTGGTACCTACGCCATTGCCACGGCATTACAGGATAAGGTTCACTCCATAATCCTTTAGCACCCACCCTAGCCTGGCGCTCAAGTTCCACCCAACGTTCACATATTTCCTGCTCAGTACAATACTGCCGATATACCCAACCGTACCCCTGTGCAATAATAGCCTCGTTTACGCTTATACCATCAACCTTAATCATAGCTACTTGCCGTCCATAACGATCAGTTGCTTTTATTTCAACTTCTAATTTTTTTCCTAAAACCAACAAAGCGGTATTACTAGTAGCCTCCGGACCAAAACTTTGTTTCTTTTCTGGCGTATCTATCCCCCATAAGCGTATCCGAAATTTCTGACCATCACACATAGCCTGGATAGTATCGCCATCAAGAACATATATAGAATCACATCCGCTATAAGATGCAACGGGAAGCGGCGGATTACTACTTTGTCCTCTCTTTTTCGTTCTATCATCAATGAGATTAGATAAAACTTCAGGGCACCCACCGAACCAATCAATATTATAAACTTTCTTCTTCAAGGACATTAGAACTCCCTTAACCCCCAAATCTTTCGGCAGTAAACCTTCCCTACATTTTTCAGAAAGCGCGGTCCCATCGCAACAGCGTGCCCCACATACTCCTCCATGATACGAACAGCACCCTCTGGACGCCATAGAAAAATTTATAACCAACAATTCGAGACATACTAAAAAAAACATAATAATAAGCCACTTTAACATTTAGATACTCTCCCATACATTTTTACAATCGTGACCTAATAACGAGCCATAAGATCAAGACTAAAAGTAATGCCGAAGATAGGCTATTGGTCACAGCTTCCTTAATTTTAAACAGTTGTTTTAACTTTTAAACAGTTGTTGATTCTCGCTATTTCTCATCATCCAAGCAAGGGCAACTACATAAAAAGGGTTTACTTGTGACCACTTACCTTTGTGCTACTATGAAAATAAAAACTATATCTCATTTCTTAGATATAAATATCTCAACTTTTATATCCAATCCATTTGAGGCCAACAGACATCACCAATAACTGAATAAATTTAGCCCCTAACACCACAGCAATATCGGGCACGCTTAGTGCACTGTAAACTTAGACATTCACAATGTATGATTACACTTACAATAGGTTATTTTTTTAATTTCAACTAATAAGGTAAATATGGACTGGAAAATTATTCTTTCTCTTCTCATCGGACTGATTTGCCTCATAGGTGCCACAGTAAGAGCTGAATCGTATCTGATCACAAACACCTCATCTTCATATGATAGCCCCTGCATACACAAATGGGCTATAGCGAGCCGCGACACCAACATAAATAGAAACAGTGACCACTTACAATTTTACGGTGTCTCAAATCAGCTAGCTACAAAACCTGATACCAGGTACGCTGAATAAACATCAGAACCCCATTCTCCCGACATCATAGAAAAACAAAATTCATCACATTATGTTTATATTCCTAGATGATTTTTACCACATTAACTTTTACCGAAAAAACACACCTGGCCGCAAGGCACGTAAATAATCAATTTAATAAAGTTTTTATTTGTAAGTGGTCGCAGATGGTTCAGGTTTATGCAGTTGCTGCTGCTCGCTATAGTCCTTCTATGCAGGCAGGGGCAACTGCATGAAGATGAGGTGTCTGGAACCACTTACGAAAAAAATTCAGTACGAAAGAGAGGCAGGCCTTTTTCTACGTATTTCATACTTACAGATCTATAGTTTGAAATGAAATAATTTGCATCCTGCAAATCGGTTATTTCAAACCTTATCCCTTGTACCTTGGGTGAAATTTATAAAGATGATAATCATGCCAAAGAGTATGAAGGGCAGTCATAATTAACATCAAAAAAAGTAGATAAATAAATATCTGCCGACATCCGTCATACAAAAGCTAAACTGAAAAATAGATCATAAAAATACTTCTAGAAAATTAGACAATTAGAAATTATGATTTCACATAATATGACCTGTAAACTTTACAGAAAAATATGTCTATAGCCTCATAAACTGTAACAAACTGATTTAATACGTCACTTAGAAATAGAGAGGGGGGATAGATAGAGTGAAAAATATAAATGTACATGTAAAAAAAGAGAGAGAGGAAGGAGAGGAGGAGGGGGTGAAGACCCTTATTCAACAAGGGTCTTCACCGAGAATTAGGTGATGATTTTTACATCATTCCGCCCATTCCTCCCATTCCACCCATGCCGCCCATTCCGCCAGGCATTGCAGGGGCTCCTCCGCCGCCAGCGCCATCAGATTCAGGCTCGTCAGCGATCATGCACTCAGTGGTAAGCAACAGACCAGATACGGAAGCTGCATTCTGCAATGCAGAACGGGTAACCTTAGCCGGGTCGATAACACCAGCAGCGATAAGGTCCTCGTACTCTTCATTAGCAGCATTGAAGCCGTTAGCTCCTTCCAAATTCTTAACATGCTCTACGATAACAGAACCTTCGCGCCCTGCGTTAGCAGAGATCTGACGAATAGGCTCTTCCAGAGCACGTTTAATAATATTGATACCAAGAGCTTGCTCACCCTGCAGGCTCAAGGTGTCAAGAGATTTAAGACAACGCAGATAGGCTACGCCGCCGCCGGGGACAACGCCTTCCTCTACTGCAGCGCGAGTAGCGTTAAGAGCATCCTCAACCCGTGCTTTTTTCTCTTTCATCTCAATTTCGGTAGCCGCGCCAACATTGATAACAGCAACGCCGCCAATCAATTTAGCCAAACGCTCTTGAAGTTTTTCGCTATCATAATCAGAAGTAGAAGCTTCAAGTTGGTTACGAATTTGCTTAACGCGGTTTTCCAATTTATCAGCATCACCGGCACCATCAATAATGGTGGTATTATCTTTATCGATAACTACGCGTTTAGCGGTTCCGAGATCATTTACAGTGACGTTCTCAAGTTTAATTCCCAAATCTTCGGTAATAACCTGTCCACCGGTAAGCACTGCTATATCTTCCAACATTGCTTTACGTCGATCACCAAAACCAGGAGCTTTTACAGCTGCAACATTGAGGGTTCCGCGCAGTTTATTTACAACCAAAGTGGCCAATGCTTCACCATCAATATCTTCAGCGAGAATAAGCAGTCCTTTGCCCATTTTTGCAACAGCCTCAAGCACCGGCAACAACTCTTTCATGTTGCTGATTTTTTTCTCATTAATGAGAATAAGAGGATCTTCCATGTTTACTTCCATCCGATCAGGATCGGTTACGAAGTAGGGAGAGAGATAACCACGATCAAACTGCATACCCTCAACAACATCCAAGGAAGTTTCCATGGATTTTGCTTCCTCAACAGTGATAACGCCTTCTTTACCTACTTTGTCCATGGCCTCGGCAATAATATTACCGATGGTCTGATCGTTGTTGGCGGAGATGGTACCAACTTGAGCAATCTCTTTTTGCTCTTTGGTTGGGTTGGCAATATTTTTCAACTCAGCAACCACGGTCTCAACAGCGGCATCAATGCCTCTTTTGATTTCCATAGGGTTAGAGCCTGCTGCTACCAACTTGGTGCCTTCAGTATAAATAGCTTGAGCTAAAACGGTCGCGGTGGTGGTTCCGTCACCGGCTACATCACTGGTCTTGGAAGCAACTTCCTTAACCATCTGAGCGCCCATATTTTCAAATTTGTCTTTTATCTCGATCTCTTTAGCAACTGTTACACCATCTTTAGTGATAACGGGAGCGCCAAATGATTTCTCAATCAGAACGTTACGGCCTTTGGGTCCAAGGGTTACTTTTACCGCATTGGCCAAAATGTTAACACCGGAGAGCATTCTCTCACGGGCTTTTCCGCCGTATTTAAGTTCTTTTGCGCACATTATTTCTTTCTCCTATTATAATTAAAATCTCTTATCTTCTTATTGTGATAACGGGAAGCTCGGCAATACTATTCAATAACACCCAAAATATCATCTTCACGCATAATAAGGTAATCTTCGCCTTCGATTCTAACGTCGGTTCCACCATATTTGGAGAACAATACCTTCTCGCCGACTTTTACATCCATGGCAATCCGCTCACCTGCTTTATTGTGCTTTCCGGGACCAACAGCAACGATTTCTCCCTCAGCAGGTTTTTCCTTTGCAGAATCAGGAATGATGATGCCACCGGCAGTTTTTTCTTCTCCCTCCAATCTTTTGACCAATATACGATCATTCAATGGGCGAATGTTCATGAACTAACCTCCTGTTAAATTTATTTTTTAAACAAATATTAATTGGGCCGGGATGAAATTAATTGTCCGGTTACCGACCCAACCCTCCCTGACCGGACATAAAAGAAATTTCCGATTTCAGGCTGGGCAAAACAATAGTGACGCTTTATAAAAAATCAAGGGAGGAGGCGGAAAAAAATTTTTCCGCCTAACAATTGAGAATATCGAAATAAAAAAAGTGGGGGAGGATAACTCTAAAATTCAGCCAACGGAAACCAACCATTTGTGAGGATCTTCACGATATCCACGCTGGAGAGCCTGCAACTCGTCAAAAAAACGTTTCGAGACCTCTCCGGTTTGTTTATTATTAATTGTTATTATTTGATCTTTATAATGCAATTCACCAATGGGTGAAATTACAGCGGCAGTACCGGTACCAAAAATTTCTTTCAAACTTCCATCATTATTGGTCTCAATGACCTCATCAATTGTAATGGGCCTCTCCACTGTTTTCATGTTCCAGTCTTTGGCAAGCTGCAACACCGAATCTCTAGTAATGCCGGGCAAAATAGTACCGCTTAGAGGCGGGGTAACCAGCTCATCATTGATAACAAAAAATATATTAGAAGTGCCAACCTCCTCAATATATTTCCGCTCCGTAGCGTCTAACCAAAGCACTTGTGAGCAATTCTTCTCATTGGCTTCCATCAAGGCTTTAACGGAGGCGGCATAGTTACCGGCAGTTTTAGCCTCACCCACCCCGCCTGGAACTGCGCGTACATAATGATCTTCCACGTAGATAGTAACAGGCTCAAAGCCCTGGGCATAATATGCTCCAACTGGTGAGCTAATTATAAAAAAAGTGTATTGATTCGATGGCCGTAAACCCAAGGCTGGTTCAGACGCTATCATGGTGGGCCGTAAATAAAGAGTTGCCCCTTCATTCTTCGGTACCCAATCCCGATCCAAATAGACCAAGGCCTTTAAGGATTGCAATACATTATCCACCGGAATCCTGGGCATACACATGCGCAGAGCCGATTTATTGAGTCTTTCAAGGTTATCCTTGGGACGAAATAACAAAAGCTTCCCGTCCTTACCGCAATAAGCCTTAAGTCCTTCAAATATAGCCTGCCCGTAATGGAAGACCATCGCTGCAGGATCTAGGACAAAATCCCCATAGGGTTTGATTCTGGCATCATGCCAACCAATCTCTCTGTTCCAATCCATGACGAAAATATGATCGGTAAAATGTTGACCGAAACCTAGGTTATCCTGATCAGGCTTTTCCTTGAGTTGTTCAGGTGCCGCCTTGTGTAGAGCCACATTCATTTCATTATTAAACATCTTTGTTGTACCACCTAAAGCGATTTTCTTTTCAAGAGATTCTGTGTAAGATAAAGGAGGTCAAGAACCCCATGGCAAAATATTTCCAAATTCTACTCGGACTCTTCAACGGACAAAGCAATGCGGGATGAAGCAGCGAAACAAAAAGCAGAGGACAGTTCCAATATCACACCGGCAAATTCAGTATCAAGCAATCCCCTGAATAATTTTCAAGCCCACTACTTTCTGTTTGCCTTTTTTCTGATCACGGTTCTGCTCGGCCTGGTGCTCTGGCCCTTTTGGCAACTTTTAATTATGGCTTTTCTGTTGGCGGGCATCTTCCGCCCCGCCTACTCCTACCTCTTAAAAGCAGTTCCACCCTGGTTTTCATCACTACTAACCTGCGCTCTTATCGTGCTCATTGTCTTTATTCCGCTGATGTTTTGCATCGGGGCACTCTCCAGCGAGGCACTTAATGTATACCAGCTGGGCAAAGACAGCAATGTCCTTCTCAAAGTCCAACATTTACTTCAGAATAATACATTGGCGATGGAGGCACAAGAAGTACTCGCCCGATACAATATTAATTTTAACCCAACAGATCTCACCGGCATGATTGCCGGCATGGCACGCACATTAGGTTTATTTATTTACAATCAGGCTTCCACCTGGGCCGGTAATATCATGAGCTTTGCTCTCCAGTTCTGCATCCTGATTCTAGTTACCTTTTTCCTCTTCATGGAGTTGGACCGATTAATCTACTTCCTCAAAAAACTCTCTCCCCTACCGGATAAACAAACCGATCTGCTCATGGATAAATTCATGGAAATTTCCGGGGCTATTCTGGTTGGAAACGGAATCAGTGGAGTTTTTCAAGGAGTGCTCGGGGG
>JAOTSI010000250.1 GCA_029865005.1 Desulfobulbaceae bacterium | reverse complement strand
ACTCTCCACCGAATTTTTTCACTCCGCGTCGTTGCCCTTGACTATCGCGACCGTTACGGGAACTACCGCCTGCTTTCTTATGTGCCATTACTCAGCCTCTCTTAATCCTAATTTATGCGGTGATGTTCTCAATCGTCAACGCGGTGAAATGTTGCCGATGCCCACGTTTCAATCGATAGCCTTGACGTCTTTTCTTCTTAAAGATAATGACTTTCTTGGCCCTACCCTGCTCAGCGATTTTAGCTGTCACTTTAGCCCCATCTACAACCGGCTGACCTACCTTTACTGTCTCACCATCTACGACCATCAAAACATCTGAGAGCTCGACAGAATCGCCAACTGCTCCCTGAAGTTTTTCAACACGCAATGTATCACCGGCAGCTACCTGATACTGCTTTCCACCAGTGCGAATAATAGCATACATGCCATTCCTCCCTACATATTTCAAAATGTAATTTCATAGTATTCGATAAAATCTTATAATAAACTATAAAACAGCATGGAATGTCAAGAGCTAATATTAATGGCTGCTAACTTTCTCTTGTTTTAAGGATTCAGGAAAAAGCAATTAAGATTATATAATTTAAACTTTCCACCTTCCTTAAGCAGTGTCAAGCAAACAACCTACTTATTATAGATTCATTCTCACCTGAGCACACGGCTCATAACTAGTTGATTCAACACGGTTCGAGCTTATAAGTGGTCACAGAAGTCTCAGATTTATGAAGTTGCTACTGCTCGCTATAGCCCTTCTATGCAGGCAGGGGAATCTACTTGAAGATGAGGTGTCTGTGAGAACGTACATCTCTATACATCTAACATACACGTAATTCAGCTACCACAACATATTTTCACCATAACCTGCTAAACCCTAAACAACCTGTCCGGCAAAAGATATCACAGTTAAAACGTCCATTATAATCCATAGAATAAAAATGATAACCAACCTAAATCCCAATGCCACAATTTATACTTATTACTTTAATCCAAGTTAATGTTTACAAATTTACTAGTAGCGTATAGAATCTTATCTATAAAAAATTTATAAAAATTCAAAAACAATTTAAATTGATAAGACAAGATAATAATTATTTTTTACCACTTATTATACTTATATTTCTGAGTTCACCCGCTCCCGCTTTTGCTTTTCAGCAACACGGTGAACCCGAGGGACTAATTGTTCATCAAATAGCACATATTCTATTTTTTTCTGGATTAATTATTTTCTACAAACGGATCAACAGGACAAAAACTTACGGCGAAGGTTGGTTTGAGTTCAACACCGCACTGCTTTTCTTTCTGTTTTGGAACTGCACTACCTTTTACGGCCACTGGTATCAAGCATATATTAAATCCGAAAGATTCATCTCAATTGACGGCACTACAGTAGCACTCACAATAAAAAATGGTTGGGATCTTCTATTTTATATCAGCAAATTTGACCACCTCATCTTAATACCCGCTTTTCTCTATCTCTCATTTGCCCTTTATAAATGGAGAAAGCTGGCATGATACTGCCGTGGTCCCCAATTGTATGCCTGGAAATAATCGGTTCAACCGTAACCCTATGGCTAGCCTTCTTCTGCGCCTACCTTTCCTGGAGCTGGTTTAAAAATCAAAACGAAGACCTTTTCCGCGACTATATTCTACTCTTTACCACTACCTTAATATTCTTCGCCTGCTCCCGCTCCATAGGCCACCTGCTCAAGCAACTTTTATTTCTTTTTCAAATGCACACCACATGGTATTCAATTGCCCCATACAGTGGAGCTCTAAACTCCTCTATATTTATTATAATCTTTACCTTCTGCCTCTATTACAATCGTATCAATCGAATCCTGAACAGACTGGTCCGGTATAAAGATGATCTCAAAATAACCGTTTCATTACGCACTAAGGAACTGGAACAAACCAACAGCTCACTAACCAAAGAGATAACCGACCGCAAACAAGTTGAAGAAGATTTAAGACAATCAAAGGCAACTCTAGAAAACATACTCAATAGTGCTCCTCCATTATCCATCACCGACCTTGACTTTAATGTTATAAAAATCAATGATTCCTACCGAAAAGTATGGCCACTTCCTGAAAACCCATCTGAAAGTATCAAATGTTACCAATCCAGACCTGGTGAATTATGTCATACAGAAAAATGCCCTCTTATCCTAATTGCCAGAGGAGAAAACACTGAAGTCACCAGCGAGGTTGAAAAAACATTAAACAACGGAAATAATTTAATATTTATTCAAACAACGCGTCCCTTTTATAATGCTGATCAGGAAATGATCGGGATCGTAACCTCTTTCCAGGAAATATCAGAACAGAAAAAAGCCGAAAGAGCTTTAGCTGCTGAACGGGAAAATTTGGCCGTTACTCTTCGTTCAATTGGAGACGGAGTCATAACCACTGACACTCACGGCAGAGTTATGATGCTTAATAAAATCGCAGAAAACCTCTGCGGCTGGCAGCAGAATAACGCTCTCGGTAGACCATTTCCTGAAATTTTTCATCTCATTGAAGACACCACTGGGATGCTATGCTCTAATCCTGTTAAAAAAATATTAGCCTCAGGCGATATCGTTACTGGAGGCGAAAATACTATATTAGTCTCCCGCAACGGCACAAGAAGAGCTATCGCTGACAGCGGTGCCCCTATACGAAATCCTGAGTCCAAAATCATCGGAGTCGTGCTGGTCATCCGTGATATTACAGAACGAAAACGTATGGAACAAGACATACTGAAGGTCAAAAAACTTGAATCCGTTGGAATCCTAGCTGGAGGCATTGCCCACGATTTCAACAACATTCTCACTTCCATATTGGGTAACATCAATCTGGCTCGTCAACTACCTAAAGAGAGCGAAGAAATATCCTCATTACTACATGAAGCCGAAAAAGCTTCTCTCAGGGCCAAAGACCTAACTCAACAACTATTAACTTTTTCTAAAGGTGGGGCACCTATTAGAAAGACCGCTTCCATTGCCGGCGTTATCCGGGACTCAGCTTCCTTTATCCTCAGAGGAAGCAACCTTACATGTAACTTCCACATACCCGATGATTTATGGCTCGTTGATATTGATCAGGGTCAAATAAGCCAAGTAATACAAAACATCATCCTCAATGCTCGCCAGGCCATGCCTGGAGGAGGAACTATTACAATTAATTGTGAGAATATCTCCCAACCAATAACCAAACAAAAATTTATCAATATAATCATAACAGATTACGGCCATGGAATTTCTGCAGCTCTTTTAGACAAAATCTTTGACCCCTATTTTACCACTTCTAAAGACGGCAGCGGTCTAGGTTTAGCCATATGCCACTCCATTATCACTAAACACGAAGGAACACTTGAAGCCAAATCTAGATTAGGAGCAGGAACAACATTCACAATTACCTTACCTGCCAGCACCTCAAGCATATCACTGGACAAACCAATAGAAGAAAAATATCTCATCGAAAAGCATGGTAAAATATTAATTATGGATGATGAGAAATCAGTTCTCAATATTGCCGAACAGATATTAACTCATCTTGGTCATACTATCTCATGCGTTGACGAAGGAGAAAAAGCTATAGAAATTTACAGACAGGCATTTGAAACAGGAGACCCCTTTGACCTAACTATCATGGATCTTACAATACCTAATGGTATGGGAGGAAAAAAAGCGGTAAAAAATATTTTAGAAATTAACCCGGAAGCCAGAGTCATCGTAGCCAGTGGATACTGTAATGATCCGGTCATGGCCAACTACAAAAAATACGGGTTTTCAGGCTGCCTCAACAAACCGTTTCAACTAAAAGAAATGAATAAGCTAATTCAACAAACCCTTCATTAAAAGACTCGACGTTAACAAATCCAAGATCACACATCCATAGTAAACAAACAACCTTCACAGCAATTTAAGTTACCACATTGTGATATTACGGAAAATATGATAAATAATAATTTCAGGTGAATTAGGTGCAAGACCAAACACCAGATTCAAATACAATCTATACCAATCAGGATTTATTCAATAATCATAAAAAACGGCAAGACCATATTTTCATTGTCACCTCATCACCTATACAAACCAATAATGGCTACAGTATACAAATTAATTTCGAGCAAGCTGCCACAGTCCTTCACAAATACGCACCTAGATATAACCAGCCATACACGGTAGAAGAAATACGCCAAGGAATAACTTATAGTGATTGTTGGTTACTATCCGGCGGAGTTTTTATTACCGACCATCGCAAGAGATTGGCAATTGGGTTACGCGACGGCAACGGACCCGACCCTTTTATGTTCACCAATATAGGATCCGGTCGATGCGACGGAGATCTCACAACCCTTTGTTTTCGTGAACTAGCTGAAGAATTAATACTGTGCATCCGTGAAAAAAACCGATGGTTCCAAGTATGCTTGCTCCCTAATTACCCCTCACCTTCTCTCAAAATGCTAAGGCAAATGAATCATAATATAACTTTTTGGAGAAATGATGTTATTACTACAGAAACGCTCAAGCCGTTAAAAGAAACAAAAGGAATAATACAAGCCTCTCATCACAAAAAAAACATATCTACCCTACTGATAAATTGGATAAATAAAAAAGGAACTACTCAATACGTCGAAGAGTTACAAGGTTATATATACATTGATCAACAACATAACACCGTGGAATTTCGCCTTACTCGTACCCTTAATCTCGACGCCTATCGAGATGAAGATACAGCTATTTTCTTCGCAGAAGGCACCGGATATGCAAAATGGAGCACAGTGGAAGAGTTACACCAGCTCGCTACTACCGGAATGGCGACCCCCATGCTCGAAAATTTCACAAAATTTATCTAATCAATAATATACCTTAACAACTCGGAAAGAAATGAGTTGTACAAAGTTTTGATCCCACGCCTAATTTTAATTATTTTATATATTGCGACAATAGTGAAAACGGGAAACAATGAGCTTGTTTAATTTATTTCTTCCTAAGTGCTTACCAGTCCGATATTATATATCTTTTCTTTACAACCCGGTGAACGCTTACATTTCTTCGCCAGTCTTACCGTACCTAATTTAACCAATCAGAGGCCATCAGCATATAACGCTTTTCAATCCGAAGCATTATGTTATCTATGCTTCCTACAACCCCTCCATCGGAAAAAAGAACTCCGAAATCACCACCATCCCGACCAGCCTCTTCATACAAACCTTCATGAGCTGCAAAATTATGGATATGATTTACAGTACTTTTCATTTTGTAACTTTTTGCAAAGGCAGCGGCCTCCCTTGCTAAATAAAATGTCTTATGTTTTTTCAGTGCTGCTTTAAACTTTGTAAGCTCCATACCGGAGGAAGAAGCCATATGCGATATAACATTAGCACGCTCTGGATCATCTTTATCTGCCATAACCTGCATTACCTCAAACCACGCTCCAGCCAAGGCCCTTTTAACATTATCTGCCGTTTCAGAACGAACAACCAAAACAGTCACAATTTCTCCAGGTAACATCGCAGAATTATAAATTAACCGAGCCCCATCTATTTGCTGTGTTTGCATAAGAAATTCTCCTCCTACACTGGCCACACCTCTTCTCTTATTGGTTGCTTCTAATCCAAATAATTTGGGGATATCCTCTTCACGTGTATTAACAAGCGATACCTTTTCTCTATCCAGACCATTTTCCTCAATAGCCCGAGAGATTAAATAATGAGAAGGAGAGAATCGTTCTACCCTTACAAATCTCCCATTTAGCGCACTAATATCTTGTCTTTCGGAAAAAACAATACCTTCTGCTCCCTTTGAAAAACCCACTATAACCAAAACTGTCGATTCAACCCCCTGAAGCGCAGGAATGGTAAGAGCATCCATTAAATACATAACGCAAGCATCCGCCCTGCCATCCATAAACATACGAAGGGACTCTAAGTAATTATCAACCTTTTCACTTAATATTTCGCCAGTTTTAAAACGTTGCTCCCAGTCGTCCATTACATTTTGTTGCCCAATATATGACCAAGCTTCCCAAGCAGGATGATGGCTCCACACCACTTTATACTTTTTGTCAGCATAACTAGTGACTTCACCAAAAAATATCGATAGTACAAAAACTGAGCAAAAAAACAAAAGAATTATCTTCACCTTAACCATCACAACTCCAACAGTTTAAGATTATATAAACATAGGCAACGCCAATTATTATACACTATAAAACTAAATGTTTCCTAACTGTTTTGGATAGACATATCATTATGGTACATATTAAATAGATTAATTTTCATTTTTTCTTGATGACAAATATACCTATTAATGTACTGTAATTTTGATTTAAAATCAGATAGGCATAAACTTAACCTCTTACAAGGATAATAATCATTATCACCTAACAAGTATACCAATAACTATTTTCCCATAACGCCGAGACCAAGCCAAAAGAGGATAAATAATTTGTTTAAATAACAACCGGTACGAGCTATAATCACAAGTACTTAAAAAATATCAATCCCAGGGGAAAAAATCATGACTGAACCGGGCAAAACATGTCCTACATGCTGCAACAAGGTCGGATACTGGTCAATTATCAAGGCACCTTTACCTAATCTGATTCGATGCGAGCATTGCAATAGCGCACTTGTCTACGAAAAAAACGGCTGGCGTCTAGTTATTTTCTCTTTAATTCTCTATATTATCTTGGTGGGAGGACTAATTGGTATTGCCTACTTCAACATCGATAAGATAGTGATCAAACAATTCATCATATCATGGAGTTTATCTAGCCTTCTA
>JAOTSI010000025.1 GCA_029865005.1 Desulfobulbaceae bacterium | reverse complement strand
TAAATAACTTTCTATTTTTGTACTTGGTCACAGTTTGTTCATAACAAACTGATTTGATAAAATTTGAAATATTTTTACTAATGCAGAATGGTATTTAAATGGTCGGGGAGGGAGAGTTGGCTGACGCACCGGTTGGATGTAAAACCTACCGGTGCGAAGATAGAAGATAGGGGGAGATGCAAAATTATTTGCTTTCCGGCACCCCTATAGCTTTGAGGATTAAGCTTAATGGACAAAATTTTGTGAAGCCGAATTGAAAAAGGTTTGCGCCAACAAAGGCGGTGAACCATAGCCAATAAGGAGAGTGAAATATAGGGCTGACCTCAACACCAAGGGCAAGGCTTAAAAGAATAAAAAATCCCGCTATACTGTGCACCCAATCAATTATAATCATTTTGAAGCTCCTTTAAAAGTAATAACGGACAAATTAAGTTGTTAAGTCAGTTGGTTGTCAATGTTTAAGAATTATGTAGTAAAATAAGATAAATGTATGAATGATAAGGATGTTAAGTATATCATTATATACTAAAATGGCAAACCTTTTTCAATAAAATTTTATTTTTGCTTATTGAAATAAGGATGTTGGTGTGCGGTTGTAGCTCCGTGTATAGTTAGGAGAATGTAAGGCTGTTAGTTATAGGGGCTTTGGTTATGTTTTGTGGAAGGCTATGTTTTGAATCATTGTAAGCAGAGATGGTAGAGTCCACAGGGTTGCCATTCCGGATAAGAGCATGACGCATGCCGGTATGAAACTAATATTTTGGTAGGGGGTTAGGGGTGATAAAATTAATGGGATGAATCCTAAGCCAATAATAATGCTGATTCTGAAAATTGATCGAGCTGGTTCTTCGAAAATTTCAGTTACGGCTTTAGTCCAATTGCTATGATTTTTCATGGCAATTTTAGCTCTCTCTAAAAAGTGAACGGAAAAGCTCACAGAAAGCCCTAGAGAGAAGATGGAAATAACAGCAACAGGAATATTATATTCTTTGCCCAGCAGTCCTGTTATTCCATAAATTATTATGATACTAAAGGACAGAGGAATCATCGCGAGTAACCCCCAAAGTGTGGAACGGAATAGGATGGCCATTATTACGTATATGCTTATCAAACCGATGATAAATGATTTTTGAATGGCATCGGTAATGGTATTTAACCAAACTGAGTTAACATAGGTAAGACCGGCCCAGTTAACTTCCATAGTTTCTGGAGGTGGATTTTCCTTTATGAACGAGTTGACATTGGCTATGAGCTTTTCAATTTCTTTATTGTTATTATTCTTTAACTGTATGTGAATAACTGTTTTTTTGAAATCTGGACTTACGAAATGAGATATTTTACTTGTCTTTTTGCTACCGTCCAGGTGATCAAGGGTTTTGCTAACCGCAGGTGATCCTATGGGTATAGAGTAATATTTAGGATTTCCATCGAAAATTTCTTGATGTAGTTTTTTAACTAGATCGGCTATGGAGTATGTTTTTCCTATGTTATTTTGTTTTACCAGATAATCTTGTAGTGACGAGATATAGTTTAATATATCGCTGCGTTTGAATAGTTGTTTACGATGTTTGAATGGACTTAATGCGTCTAAGGCACGAGCCCAGCTTTTAGCATCTGCATCACTTTTGGCATGACTATATTCAGATTGCCATAATTGTAAAATTTCATGATACATTTCATTTTCATTGTCACTGACAGCTATTGCTTCGTCAAGTTGGGACAAAGCGATTAGCAGTATTTTATTGTCATTTCGAAGTTTTTTGCCAATTTTCCAGCGGATCCATGCTGCGGCTTTGGCAAGGTTGTCTCGCTGTTTTTTGCCGTCGAGGACGAGGTAGGCTTTATAGGTACCTGGAAGGTGCCGGTTGAGAATTGCATCAGCTTCGGGTGTTTGCTGTGATTGGTTTAACCAGTTCGTATCATAATTATATAGTTGGATACGATTAATGCCGATAATACTGATGGTAATAATAATAATGGTTATAGCCAGGATGAGGCCAGGTGAAGAATGAACAATCTTTCCAGTCAATCGAAGATGTCGGTGAAGTAAAGAATTATCATTTTCGGATGATACAAGGTTTTTATTTCCGAAGTGAATAAATTTTTCTTCACGAATAGTTATGATATGGGCTGGAATAAATAATACTGTGATAAACCAGGATAAGATGATGCCAATCGCAATAAATATACCAAATATTTTTAAAGGTGGTATCTGAGTGAGCGTTAAGGAACCAAAGCCAGCTGCGGTGATGAGTGTGGTATAAAGCATGGGGCTGGACAATTTATTCATAACATGAATAATAGTGCGTCGCCGATCAAGCATTTTTTGATAATCATCATAAAATTCCGAAAGAATGTAAATCGAACCAATCATGGTAATAGGGATTAAGAAAATTGGAATCATGGAACTGATGATATGTAAACTATTACCGGACCCAATGAGTAACCCCATGGTACAGATGATGGTAATCAGGCTGATGATTATTGGGGCAATGGTCAGGTTGGGGTGTTTGAAAAATAGAAGGAGAAATAAAAAAATAAATAGCATGGTTACTGGCACAAAAATAACCATTTGGCTAAACATTTTTTTGCTGAAAACATTTCCGGCTAATGGGAGGCCGGTGATGTAAAATTGATCAGTACCTTTTTTTAGTTCCTGTAGTTTTTTATGTAGTTTATCACTTACTTCCCTGGCATAACTTTGTTGAGTAATAGGTATGTAAAGTGCTATCGCCTTACCGTCCTCTGAAATCATGTTGCCTTTAAGGAAGGGGCTTTTCATGGCTTTTGCTTTAATTTTGAGACATTCTTCTCTGGTATTGGGTGGTGTTGTCATTAGCCAATTGAAATTGATTTTGCCTGGGCCGGCAGCAGTGATAGTTTCTACATTGTCGGGTGCTATGATGTCTTGGCTTACGACGTAGCGAAGAGGGTCTTTTTTGTCAATGAGCGTAGTGGCGAATTTACTTATGATGTTTATTTTTTTAAGAGTTTCAGGATTAAAAATGCCATCATAGTTCTTTTCGTTGACGATGCCGACAATAACGTAATCGTTTAAATTGAATTCTAATTTCGTTGCAGAGTGAAAGGTCCGAACAAATTCATCTTCCGAAAGCATGTTCTCTGGATTAGTGTCCACATCAATTCGAAATATGAAAACGCCGAGTAATGCGGTTAAGATAATGAGTATTTTTTTAACAACCTCTGGGCTCTCGATGGCGAAGAGGGTTAATCGGTTGGTAAATTGCATAAATACGATTCCTTAAAACGCAAAAGTGTTACAGGGCTTCGAGGTTGTTGGGAAAAATAGGCGGGGAGGGCCGAAAGGGGAGAAGCTATTGATTAATATATGCTAGTTTTTGGTATCTGTAAATATCAATTGTTTTCAGCGGAGTCACAAAAAAGATGTTGCATGGTTTGAATCAGGCTAAGAATCCTTTCGTCTTCTATTTTATTATAGATAAAATTAGCATCTTTTCTGGATGTTATTACGTTTTGGTTGCGCAGGATGTTTAAGTGTTGGGATATGTTGGCTTTGGTGGTTTTTACCTCTTCACGAATATCACCTACAGTTAATTCCTTCTTTTGAAGAAGGCATAGTATTTTTAATCGAATGGGATGGGAGATTGATTTCAGTAGTTTTGTCATTTCTTGAATGTGATCGTCTTTCATACTATAGCCTCAAGTTGGAATAACCAATGCTTTTTATATTAATCAAAAGGTGGTTAAGGGACTTGATAAAGTGGTTCTGTGTTCAGAAATTAAGTAACTTCTTTAATACTAGTTAGGCTTTATCGTCAAGTAAATTCTTTAAAAAGAATGTGTCATTAAGTACCTAGTTGAGTATATATCTCTTTGTTAATGCGGGTGATAAAGAATGTATATGCACAAAAAATAGTGTTTTTCAGTAAGCGTTTACCAGTCCCACGTTTGTGCGCGATCAGGCTGGGGTCACATAGAAATAACTCTAGTTCACCGGCCTGCTCATCCACATCTATGGCATTGGTGAATGTTTACCATGCCGATGTAAGAGAACTATTCTTTTTAACCCGTTGAACGGTTACGTTTTTCATCATTACCGATCATGATTATTTAGAAAGGTAACATTTAGGAACTAAACATGAATAGCACATGTTTTAAAAAATGCATACCAATTAAAAAGTATTTTTGTTAGCCTTATCAATTTTATTATTTTGATGCTATGTAAAGGTCTCGGAAAGAATAAAATATGGAATCTTACTTGTATTTTTATTTTTTTTAATCTGGACAACTGTAACATGACGTAACTTATGCGTTTACTGCCGAAATATAGGAAATGTAGATATACTGCGTAACCTGTTTCTATACCTGGCCACATGGTTAACAATTACCTAATTTGATATACTGTAATGTTGTAAGTGATCACAGGTATCTCCCAGGTTTGTGTAGTTTCGCTGCGCGCTATAGTCCCACCTTATACTGGCATAGACAATCGCAAAAAGGTGAGTTGACTGTGATGATTTAAGGCAACGGAAAAAATAACTTTCACATTTTGCTTGTCTCTTAAGCCATTTTTTTTATCAAGGTAACAATTATATTGTAATGTTATGCGTCTATTTAATTGATAAAAAAAACGGCTAAAAATTATGTGCAAGATATTTTTTCTGAGTTTCTTTAGGATATGGTTTAGCTTCTTTTGGTAGTGATTTTGGGTAATGCTTAACGGGTTATTATTATAAGATGTTATTGGGTATCAAGAAAGAGCTCGATGGGGCGGAGCAAAGGAAACTATCTGCTACTGCCGTTTTGAGTAGAGATGGCGTACGACGGATTCCGGAAAATCAGGATGATCACCGTCAGAATTTTGCTCAAGATGCTGATAGGATTATTCATTCCCGTGCGTATACTCGATATATTGATAAAACTCAGGTCTTTTCATTGATTGAAAATGATCATATTACCCATCGGGTATTGCATGTCCAACTCGTATCCAGAATCGCCCGTACTATTGGTCGGTATTTGGGGCTCAATGAAGATTTGCTGGAAGCCATTGCCTTGGGACACGATATCGGACATCCTCCTTTTGGGCATGAAGGAGAGAGGATTTTAGATGAGTTGTGTCTCAGATTTGGTTCAACTTCCTTTCATCATAATATTCAAAGCGTGCAGTTTCTAGATAAGGTAGAGAAAAAGGGTAAGGGTTGGAATCTTACTCTTCAAGTCCTCGATGGTATTTTTTGTCATGATGGAGAAACACATAGTGCTGGTTTACGTCCAAAGCGTGGCAAAACGTTTATGGAATTGGATAGTGAGATAGCTCATAAAATTAGAAATTTGCCACGACCGGTCATTCCTATGAGTCTGGAAGGATGCGTTGTTCGTTTGGCTGATACTATTGGTTATATTGGCAGAGATATTGAAGATGCCGTTGAATTGAAACTGGTGGAGCGTGATGAAATACCTAAAGTTTGTGCTAAGCGATTAGGGAATAGTAATGGTTCTATTGTTTATAGTTTAGTTACTGATTTAATTGAGAACTCGTTAGCTGTTCGCGAGGTCCAAGTGGGAGATGAAGATGATCGCATAGGTTTTAGTGACGAAGTTGGTGAGTTATTGTTAGAACTCAAACGTTTTAATTATGAGCGGATATATATGAATCCGGCGTTTAAGCCGGACTTTATTCGTATACATCACTGTTATGAGAATCTGTTCTCCTATTACCTTGAGATGATTGCTCAGGAGAAAAGTGGGGGAATGGGTGCCGGACTTTTACTTGGTATGTCTGAAAACTATAGGTTGCATCACAACGATGTTGCTATCGTTCGAGACTACCTTGCCGGAATGACGGACGATTACTTTTTACGCCTGGCTGAGGAAAGAGGCTGCGTGATACCTGTAAGAAAATGTTTACCAAACTAAAGATCTTTTTGCCGGGTGAGTCCACCCGCACCATACTTATTGCTGTTTGTATAGGGGTGTTGGCAGGTGTTGCCATCATCGTTTTTCGTTCATCCGTAGAATTTATCCACGAACATATTTTTATGCGTGGTAGGGAACTGCTCCAAATCGAAAAAGGTGGTTGGCGGATCTTGTTGCTTCCTTTGCTGCCCATTAGCGGTATGGTCTTATTGATTCCTCTTTCGCTTCTCTTTCCTGGAGAGGTGAACGGTTATGGCTTTACAAAATTTTTGCGTAAGGTCAATCTAGAAAACGGAGTAATCAAGTTTAGAACTATAATTATAAAAATTATTTCCACTGCTCTCACTATCGGTACTGGAAACTCAGCCGGTGTGGAGGGTCCTATCGCCCAAATAGGTGGTGCTCTGGGCTCTCAAATCGGACAATCGTTTCGGGTTTCTGGCAAACGAATGAAGGTGTATATCGCTGCCGGATGCGCAGGCGGAGTTGCCGGTATTTTTAACGCCCCTATAGCCGGTATTTTTTTCGCCGCCGAAATCATACTGCTGGGCACTTATGAGATGTCATCTTTTTCTATTCTAGTGGTGGCTTCGGCGATATCCACTGTCGTTACTAGGGCATATTATGGTGAGGTGACAGCGTTTTCTGTGCCAGACTATCATATGGTGAACCCTTTTGTCGAGATGCCGCTTTATACCCTAATGGCTATTATTGTAGGTGTGTTGGCAGTGCTTCATATCCGTTTTTTTTATATGGTGCGAGATTGGTTTCAGAAGATGCCTTTTCATCCGCAACTTAAACCTATAATAGGTGCCTTGCTTATTGGAACCATAGCGATATTTTTTCCAGAGGTGATGGGTGATGGCTACGAGTTCATTGGAGAGACTCTTTCCGGGCATGGAGTGATTTTGTTATTACTTGCTTTGATTCTCCTTAAGTCAGCAGCTACCGCTATTACTTTGGGTTCCGGGGGTGCTGGTGGAGTTTTTGCACCAGCGCTTTTTATTGGCGCTGTTATCGGCGGTGCTTTTGGTGGGATTGTACATTATTTGCTTCCTAACTATACCGCCAGTCCCGGTGCTTATGCCACCGTAGGTATCGGTGCCTTTCTGGCCGCATCAACTCATGCCCCTATGACCGCTATCTTTTTACTTTTCGAGATGACTGGTAATTACATGATTATTATACCTATTATGCTCACTAGTATTTTGGGAACCGTAACTGCCAGTAAATTTTATCACGACTCTATTGATACTGTAGATTTCACCCGGGACGGTATCAATATCCATGAAGGCCGGGAGGTTGCTATTATGCGTTCTATCCGGGTAGGTAAAGCTATCACGGAGGATGTAGATTTTATAAGTGAAAATGCAAATATAAATAATCTTTTGGAGTTATTTCGTATTTCAAAGGATTCATTTTATTTCCCAGTAGTTGATGGTACCGGTCGCATGGTGGGAGTGGTTTCCATGCAGGATGTGAAGAATGTACTTCATGATGAGGAGATGCGGGTTTGTTATTTAGTAGGGGGTATTTGTAGCCGTGATGTTATAATGCTCACCCCGGATCATAATCTTTACGAAGCTATGCAGCTTTTTGACGTAAAGGGGATTGAAGAAATTCCGGTGGTGGAGTCTTTGGAAAATCGATGGGTTTTAGGTATGCTCCGTAGACGCGATGTTATCGATACCTATAACCATGAAGTGCTTAAGCGTGGTATTAGTGAGAAGGCTGAATCTATTCGGATGCTTTGTTCAACAAGTTGAGTATATATAGCTAGTTCATCCCCTGATTATCTGACATTTGTATCTCTTGCATTCGATTTTTATATAGAAAGTTCATTGCTTCTTGAGCCGTATTGATATAGATTTGAATTTATGAACGATATGCTATAATTAAATATATGATTTGTAAGAGAGGATGAGCAAAATACGATGAGTATAATTCCCCAGGTGAACCAACCAAGCGGTTCTTTAAAGATCAATCTCTTCTCTTTCGGCTTTAAACATGGCCAACCAGATGCCGATATGGTGTGGGATGTTCGTTTCTTGCCCAATCCTTATTGGGATGAAGGGCTTAAGTCCTTTACGGGTCTTGATGAGAGGATTTCACGTTATGTTTTGGATAATGAAAAAGGGGGTAAATTCCTGGAACTTCTTGATCCTTTGGTCCTGTTTTTAGCTCAGAGTTTTAGCGATTCAAATCGGGAGGAGGTTCGACTTGCTATTGGGTGCACGGGAGGGAAACACCGTTCGGTCGCGGTAACCGTACATTTGGCTCGCTTGTTGTCCGTAAACGGTCTACAAATTGAAGTTTCTCACCGTGATATTACTAAGGATTAGGTAATATTTTCATAGATTGAAAAAGTAATAGTGTACCCGTGTTGTTCCCGGGGACAAAATACAAAAGCCTGAGAGGAGTTCATCATGAAGGAAGTACTAAAAAACGCCTTGTATTTCGGAGTAGGAGCAGCTTTTCTGACCAAAGAAAAAATCGAGGATTTAAAGGCTGATTTGGTGGACCGTGGTAAGCTAACCCAAGATGAGGGCAAGCAATTCGTAGACGAATTATTTAAAAAGTCTGAATCTGTTCGGGATCAACTGGAAATTAAGGTTAATCAAATGGTTGAGGATCGTATTAAACAGCTCAACTTAGTTACGTCAGATGAGTTTGCCGAATTGCGGCGTCAAGTAAAGGAGATGCAGGCGGTTTTGAATAAAGGCGAAGACGAATAAGAGTATTCCATTAGCTATGTTCAGCATAAAAAAATTAGGTGCGATTAGTCGCACCTATAATCATCTTAATCGCTATCACCAAATATTACGGGTTTTGTTTAAATACGGGTTCAATGATTTGGTGGAACGTCTGCATCTTGATCAGTATTTAGAGAGCGGCTTAAAGATGATTAATCGTAAACCGCGCGAGCAATTAGAAAAACATTCTAGGCCCGAGCGCTTACGTATGGCTTTAGAGGAGTTGGGTCCTACATTTATTAAGTTGGGGCAACTGCTCTCTACCCGCTCTGATTTTATTGAGTTGGAGTATCTGAAAGAACTGGCTAAATTGCAGGATGCGGTGCCGCCTTTTCCATTTGCGGAGGCGCAAAGAATTATCAGGGAAGAGACCGGTAAAGAGTTGACGGAGCTTTTTTCTTATTTTGATGAAACACCTTTGGCTGCAGCATCTATTGGGCAGGTGCATCGAGCCAGGCTTCATGATGGAACTGAGTTGGTGATCAAGGTTCAGCGGCCGGATATTGAAAAAATTATTGCTGTTGATCTAGAAATCTTAGCTCACATCGCTTCATTGATGGAACAGTACCTTGAAGAGTTAAAAGGTCATCGGCCTACCGCCATAGTCAATGAATTTGCCCGCAGTATTTCCAGGGAAATTGATTTTACCAGGGAAATTGCTAATATTAATCGCTTTGCTCGTCAGTTTCAAAATAATCCCACTATTTATATCCCTAAGGCTTTCTCTACTTATTCCACTGAAAGGGTACTGTTTCTGGAATACATTGATGGTATTAAAGCTTCTAAAATTATAGATCTTAAGCGACAAAAATATGATCTACCCCTAATTGCTGAGCGAGGTAGCAATCTGGTCATGGAGCAGATTTTTATCCATGGTTTTTTTCATGCCGATCCTCATCCGGGTAATATATTTATCTTACCGGATAATGTTATTTGCTTTATCGATTTTGGTCAAATGGGTAGACTAAGTCGTAAAGACCGGGAAGATTTTACTGATCTGGTATTAGATTTGGTTGGTGGTGACGAACAGCGAGTGACCGATGGAGTACTAAATCTCACACTTCATTATGGGGAAATTGATCGAAACGGACTGAGTCTTGATCTGGGCGATTTGATGGATCGTTATCTTTACTTGCCCCTTGGCGAGATGCATGTGGGAAAGATTTTACAGGATCTTCTTTTTATTGTCTCCAAGCATCAGATCTATTTCAAGCCTAATATGTATCTCATGATCAAGGCTCTTTCCACTGTGGAAGGAGTGGGTCAGGTGCTTGATCCTGGTTTGGAGCTGATTCGGGTTGCCGAGCCTTTTATGCGCAGGATAAAAACCGGACGTTTAAGTCCAAGGCGCTTACTGGAAGAAGTTGGGGATACGGGGGGGAACTATCTAGGTTTGTTCAGGACCTTGCCAGAAGATATTCGGACGATTTTAAGTTTGCTTCGGGGAGGGAAAATGAAGATAGCCTTTCGCCACAGTGGACTGGAAGGCTTTGAAAACTCATTGGACCGAATATCTAACCGAATCGCTTTTGCTATAGTCTTGGCCTCTCAGATTATCGGTTCATCGCTTATTGTACTCTCCGGAATACCGCCCAAGTGGCACGATATTCCGGTGGTTGGTTTGGGTGGTTTTCTTTTGGCCATCATCATGGGATTTTGGTTGCTTCTATCCATTATCAGGCATGGACGTATGTGATAGTTTTTTTTATTTTTTTTGCCATTTGCCTCCTTGTTTTATATAATGACCGGGCTTTGATTTTTTCATTGCTGTTGTTCCTGCCATTGACTCTATCGTTGCCAAAGGTGTATTGTTTTTTTGGGCAATTTTCAGATAGTGCGCTTTTCGTTTCCCATTGATATCCTTAATAAGAGCCTGTACCTCTGCAGACGGGGCTTTGACCGCTGCTAGGTATCCGGTGGTGGTTTCGCCCACTAAACCTTGGTTCTTGGCTACTTGCAGGTCCATGGCAAAAGCAGTGTGGCAAAAAAGCAATAGGCTGGTTATGCAGATGGTAATTATTTTGGTCATGATATTCTCCTCCGGTTTAAAATAAGCCGCTATCTTCACTTAGTACGTTATCTAGTTCCTTTTCCACTTTTACGCGAATCTCATGTTCTATTTTCACGTTGAGATTGATGGTGATCGGCTTATCCGGGGCCTCCATCTTAACCGTGGGTGTGCAACCGATGCTTATAGCGGCAAGCAAGGCCGAGATGATAATGAGTTTTACGTTCATAGTGTGATCGTCCGAGTAAATTTTATTGGAATTGGTTCTAATTTAAACAATTCCTGAAAATGAAGGGTATTAACGAAATCTAGAGGTTTATCTGTACCTGGTTACAGGGTTCGTAACTAGCTGATTTAATAAAGTGCGAATTGGTAAGTGGTCACTGCTGCCTCAGGTTTATGTAGTTGCCGCAGTTTGCTATAGCCTATTTATGCGGGCTGGGGCAATCGTTTGAAGATGAGATGCCTGTGACCATGTACCTATTAACTCAATAAGTTTATAATATAAAATCAGAGTAGAGCTCATGGTAATCATAAGTTCTAATTACCATATTTTTGCTGGAGCTTTTTATTTAATTCATCTGTCATTGCTCCACTATAACGAAGACTTTTGAGCAGGGAAAAAATATTTTGCTGTGTATTAAGATTGATATGGACCGGCCGGTTGGTTTCCAGCCGAGGGCTTTTGCCTTCCATATGTATATTTATCTTTAATTCTCCTGATGGTTGAAAATCGGCGGAAGCCTCCAGAAGATCATAATGAAAGTCTTCCAAGGCTTTTTGTACTACTTCGGTAAGGGGTGATTGATCCAGGCCACTTTGTTTTGCTGTAAGGTAACGGATGATACCGCCTGGTTTTTGATTGACAAAAGTGCCGTTGTGTACTCGAACTCCATCGGCTGATAGCTCCAGAGGAACGGTTCCATCTACTTTGCCGCCTAAGTCCAATGATTCTTCAAGATTCATGGCTGAAGCGACGGAGGCGAGGTCAAGTCCGCGCACTTTGAAGTTGAATGTGTTGATAGTTGCCCTATGGTTATAACGGAGATCTTGAGCATAGACCCGGCCGTTGAGTAAATCGGCTCGGATTTTATCAACGGCGATCAGGGGAATATTCTGGCCGGGCAAGAGTCGTGCTTTTAGAGAGATGTCGGTTATGGGTACCCCGCATTGCACTTCGGCAACTGACAATGTTAAAGGCTTGGATGTGGTAATCGAAGAATTAATGTTAAGTGATTGGCTGAGGTTGAGACCTTTAAATGTTATTTCGTCGTAGATCCCGCTTATGTTGGAAAGGGTGGTGTAGTTATCACCGCTAAGTGGTGTGTTTTTTGACCATTGAAGGTTAGCTTGCAACGCTAATTCACCTTCATTTATTTTTAAGGGAAAGGAGAGATCTGTAACGAAGTTGCTTAGGGGTTTTTGTTCGCTGAAAGTTATTGGTTGAGTAGTAATTAGTCGTGCTGTGCCGGCGGTGGAAGATAAATTATGATCAAGTTTTAGTTCCATATGGCCTGGGATATTTCTTGGTAACATATGACCATTGATGGCGATCTCATCACTTTGACCGTTAATGTCGGCGAAGATTTGGGTAAAAAAGAATTTCCCCGTCTTATTAACTAGTTCCAGTTGTTCCGTAAAGAGTTCAGCTTGCCAGGAGCTATTTTCGGATGAAAAAGCAAGGGGTGCGTTGCTGATGGTGAGCGGGGCCATGGAGATACCGGTATCTTTCATTTGAAAATTATCTAGGCTGAGGTCCCAGGAGGCACTGTTTCCGGTAAAGGTAAACTTTGGTTCAATTTCAAGTTCTGCTTCAAAGCGTTCTTTGGCAGAGAGTGTCATTCGGCCGCTAGTAGTTAATTCTTTAGTGCTCATCCCTCTGAGATTGATTTGAAAAGGAGGCCAGCAGGCAAATTTGTAACTATTGGCTTGTTGTTTAAGTTCCAATAAGGGATGTAAGCTTACCTCATCAATTTGTAACCCTTTCATATGAAAACCGTTAATGGTGAACCTTGGCTGGCCAATAGCGCTTATAGTTGTTTTTCTATTTTTGATCTCTAGGTTAGCTGTTAGAAGACCACTGATGAGATCAAAAATTTTGTCCTGATATTTAATATCCCTGGCTTTAAATTCAAGACCAGGCTCGGCGTTGAAAAGAAGGCGGCCTGGTTCAATTTCTTTCAGCTTTCCACTCAGTCGTACCTCCGCATTATCTAATGAAAGGTTAGTGGAGTCTATATTCTCAATTTCACCTTCTACTTTTATAAGCAAAGATTTTTGTTGCTGTTGTTTTAGCTCAAAACTGCATCGTGCCGTGCCTTGTATTTTAGGTAATGATATTTTACGGAAAAATGGAGTCAGGATGGTACGGGTTTTTTGTAGGTCGGTGACTACTAGGCCGTTAATCGTGTTGGATTGTACGGTAAGCTCTAAGTGTAATGGGGCGTCTTTTGCAGTTTTTTCATTAGTGAGGTCAAGATTGATTCTTCCAGACGCTTCTAATTCACCGATAATCGTTGTTGGACCATAGGGGTCAGAAGGATGAACAAGGGTGAATTGAGCTAGTGTCTTGTTAATTTTTCCTTGCAGATGTAATGGCCTGGAGGACAGCAGGCCTAATTGTTTGCCATTGATGATAAGGGTGTTAATCGTAAAGTCGCAGGGAGGTAGTGGTGGAATAATAAGATATTGAGAGATATCTGGAAGCGAGGTTGGGGAGTTCTTGGGTTGCTCTGGTTGGGGTAAGGTGATTTCTAACTTTTTTATAGCCAAAGAGTCGACTTTACCACTTAAAAGGTCCAGTAGGCTATAGCGGGCGCTTATGTGTTTGACATCGACGATGAGTTCACCTTCTGGGACAGGTTTGCTCAGAGAGAGGTTGTTTATGGTGAGCCTTTGTAGTCCGAGTTCGTTGATGCGGACGGTAACCGGGCGAATTCCCGCCTCTTTGAGTGCACTGGTAAGTATTGATTCCACAATACGGCAGCGGTTTAGGTATGCCGCAGTGAGTAGGAGTATAATAAGAAAAAGAAATGCTGATAATAATTTCAAAATACGCATGACGAAGAACAACCGGGTATGTATAAATAGAAGTATTGACCTGGGGCCTGAAAACACACTTTCCTGCCCCAGTAGATAAATATTCAAGTAATGTAACCATCAATCGTTGAATGTTAAATACATTTTTGAATATTTCCCGGAAAAAATAATAAAGGAATATTCCAATTATCATTTGCTCTTTTTGATATGGCAGCCTGTACATTTGGTAGGTCCGTTTTTCCCCTCATAGCCGGCTTTATGACAATTTTTGCAAAGAGCATGAAAAATATCTTTGGCTTTTTGCAGCTTTTTGTCAGGGTGCTTAAGGTTATGGCATGAAACACAGTGTAATGTGCTGCTGTCAACCATTACCTTAATGGCCAAACTTGATAACGGCTGGTGCTCTTCGTCATGGTGGCAGATGCCGCAATCAAGTCCTATGGCCAAATGGGTTGAATGGGGGAAGCGTGCAGGTTTTTTACCCTCAATTACTAATTCCTCAGTGGGCATGGTTATTTTTTGGTTTTCAGTGCTTTTTGATGGATTAGTGATCATGAATATAGCTATGGTCAGTGTTGTGGTGAGGGTGATGATTTTTGAACGCATGTGATTTCTCCTTGTAGAGTAGCTTTTTGGTTTGTGCACGACTTTAGGCAGGTGCACCGTTTGTCTTTGAGTGTAGGGTAGCGTATCGTCTAGGGGGCGGATAGCCTATTTGGGGTGATATAGATCTCGACATGGGGTGATATCGGGTCTATATTCCTTTGGTGTCGATATGTTGGGTGTTTGATGTTGCCTTGAGTGAGAACGGTAGTGGAGATGTAAAGTTATGGAGCAATCGGATAAAAAATCCGAAATTGGGTTATTGATCGGCAACAATACAATGGTCCGAATTAACGGTGCAGGAGTTAAGAGCTTAAGGGAGAGCAAGGGGCTGACCCAACTCTATTTGGCCACTGTTATTGGGGTAACCACAGATACGATATCTCGATGGGAAAATAATAAGTATCCGGCTATTAAGTTAGAAAATGCAGAAAAATTGGCTCTAGCTTTGGAAGTGGAAATTGAATCTTTTCTCAACCCCGTTACTGAATTACAAGAGGACTTGGGTGAAAATAAAAAAAGCCAAGACCAGGAGTCTGCAGTCGATGTAATGCCAGCTGTGGGATCGGATATAGAAAGTCAAGTGATTGCCGCTTTGCACTCGAAGGTCCTATGGTTGGTGCTTGGGGTTATTATTTTAGTTTTTTCTTTCGTGTCGATACAGCTTTTTAATGGAGTTGAACAAAAAGTTGGGATTTTGGCGGAGCGGGTTGTGCCGCCCCATGTCCCAGCAGGACAGTCTTTTCCGGTGCTTGTTCGGGTCGATTTGGGTGACTTGAGCCGGGTGTCGGTTATTCTTCGGGAATTCCTGCCGGGACGGTGTAGTGTACTTTGTACTATGCCGGTGGCGACGATTTTGCCCGGTCTGGAAGGAGAATTAAAATGGATTCGACAGGTCGAAGGGGGAAAGGCCATATTTGTTTATACCTTGCAGTCTCCTGATAATATAAAGCAAAATGAAAAGTTGTTATTTTCCGGGTCCCTTGTTTTACAAAAAACTGGGGGGGACGGGGTAAAAGTTGATGGTGATACTGTTATCCGCGTTGATTCCTATCACTGGGCTGATACTAACAGAGATTCCAAAATTGATGATGAAGAGATTTTAGCGGTGTATGATCTTTATGGCGAGCAGCCAGCAATTGAGTTTAACCGTGATCTCATAGATGATATATGGGCTGCTGACGGCTATTCTTGGGATGAGGAGAAAAAAACATACAAGATTAGAAGATAGTTACAGAGGGTTTAGGATGAGTTAAATAATACGTAATCGTTTACCAGTCTTGCGGATGTGTGCAAGCAGGCCGGTGAACTATAGTTAATCCTATGTGAATCTGGACTGATCTCGCGCAGACGTGGCGCTAGAGAACGCTTACAAACAATTCATATTGGATGATGCATATGTCAGGTTTCTATTTATATGTATTGAAAAATAGTTCGATAAGATTTCTCCCTTTATTACAAGAGATTCTTGTAGTGGCTCTCGTTTTGCTGCTTATGAGTGGTTGTGGTGTAAAGAAGAAAGCACCTGAGATATCCGCCGTATCACCTGAGATATCTGTATCACCTGAGGAAGTAGTAAAGCTTGATTCGAGACAGCAAGGAATTGTTGATTGGTATGTGTTGATGCGGGAAAAGAGCAATGTTTCTGAAATGGAAAAGCTAGAATCGGTCAACAGGTTTTTTAATCAACTTGCGTTTGTGGATGATCTGTCTCACTGGGGAAAAGCTGACTACTGGGCAACACCCCAGGAAATGTTGGTTACTAACGGCGGAGATTGTGAAGATTTTGCTTTTGCAAAATATTTTACCCTGCTTCATCTAGATATTGTCGATGAAAAGATGCGTCTTACCTATGTAAAATCACTGACTCGCAGACAGCCGCACATGGTTTTAAATTACTATGCGGAACCTACAGCAGAACCCCTGATCCTGGATAGCCTGGTAAAGGTAATTTCTCCAGCATCAGAACGGCCTGATCTTATACCGATTTATAGTTTTAACGGTCGGGGGTTGTGGCTGGCAAAGAAGCAAAGTTCTGATCTTTTACTGGGCGGGTCTGAACGCTTGAATTTGTGGGTGGAGCTCAAATTTCGATTTAATCAGAAAGCTATTGCCGCTCCCTTACCGAAATAAAGATATTCTTTTGTAAACAAAATTTCCTTCAAATATATAACTTGCTCTACCCTTGCCGAGCTTCTCGGGAAGATGATTATTTTACCAAAAGATTAATCATTATTCCCGTGGGATATTTCTTGCAGGTTTTGGCGAATTAACTCAGCAAGCTGCTCGCGTACATCGCTGCCGTTAAGGTCATCATTATTTTGTAACTCCTTAAAAAAACGTTCACAGACACTCCGTTGGGCTCTTTTCCAGTTCGCAGTATAGCCAAGCTTGGCCGCAAGATTGGCTTCTTCCGGAATTGATGGAGTGATTTCTCTGCGGCCATGGGCCCAGTTAATAATATGCTGATAAAAAAGAAGCTGACGGTCCAGAAGGACAAAGAGAAGCTGGATATTTTTCACCGGACCTATGGTCAGGCGCTGCTCATCAAGACGCATGCCTAGTAGTCTAGTTCCAGATAGGAAATCCCTGCCTTTAAAGGCTGTACCCGCTGCCCCCAATAGCCCACCTAGGGTAGAAAATACGCCAAAAGAGAGACCGGCCGCAGCTACATCAACGCCTGCTCCAAGCGCCGCTCCGCTCAAAGCGCCGGCCATGACGAGCTGTAAATGGTTAAGGCCTAGAAACTCCCAGGTTTTCTCTGAAAAAAGATCTTCCCGGAGAATGGACTGGTACGGTAATTCATAATTAAAGATATTGTGCTTGTACAAGGCTCGCATCCGTTTTTGACATTCTTTTTCCTGCTTGCGGAGTAACTCAACATAGTCTTGGTGCAGCCGATCCTTGAGTGTCTTCTCGTCTGCCCTCGGTGGCAAGGTAACAGCTTTCTCGTAGGATAGCGCGTGTTCCAGGAGATCAACAATCAGTTCAGCCACCTGTTTACTCCGTGCTTGCCAATCCACTTGAAAGGCCGCAACTACTTCGTCCAATACGGGCTGGAGTTCTTGGTCTATGGCTTTGAGGCTCTCTAGCAGTGCTATACGTTCACGATAGGTGGCTCGGCAAGAGTTAAAAACCCGGATAGAATTGAAATTCTTTCTGAATTCCGACTGCCATTTAGACAGCCAAGCCGTATCTTCATCCTTGCAATTGATAATGGCCATGCGCGGACAACCGGTGAGCCGGAGGATTTCCATTTCGGCCTTATCCATATTACGAAGTGGCCTTGAGCCATCCACCACAAAGATGATACCGGCTCCACGCAGTAGGGGTTGGAGTAGTCGACAATCATCATGGTAATCTGGATCATTTTCATGGGCAGTGATGAAGTCCTGGATCAGTGTCTCATCGCTGCCTTTGTACTCTTGCATCCATTGAAGATTCCTTTGCGGATTCTGAAATCCCGGAGTATCGGTAAATCGAATAATCTCTCGGCGGTCAATGGAAACGGGAAAGGTCTGACACTCCTTGGTTTCTCCAGGCATGGCACTCACACGCACCGAATCATCTTCAGCCAGAGTGGAAAGTACTGATGACTTCCCCTCGTTGGGATGACCGACCACCGCAAATTCAGGGATTTTCCGTTTCATGAATGATCCACCAGGGAATTTATCTGTAAGTTGGGGTCACCAAGGGCAGCCGTTTTTAGCTGCCAGATTTGGAGATCATGACTGGATGCTGGGGTAAATAGGGTTTCCGGGTTTGGTTTGCCAATCAGGGCAATAATTATATGGCACTCATGACCACAGGTCGCGCGAAGTTCATCCAGAAACCTGAACGTCTCTTGAATGGGTGGTTGCCAAGCTTCCTGCAGGATAAGCAGCGGCGGACAACCGGGGCCAGAAGTTTTACATAGTTGGCGAAAAAGTGTTAGGTTATCGCCATGCTGTTCGTTAATTTTTATTTTATTGATAACTTGGTAGCCAAAGACCTGCCTGCAATAGTGGCCCAGTTCCTGGAGTTCACAGTCATCAAAGAGCTCGTCGGGGATCAAAGCTGTTAAAATTCCGTTTACCGCATTCTCGTTCTTTGGTGGCTGCACTGTTTCTTTTTTGGCGACTACAGCACTATTATTTTGCACCACATCCTTGTTGTCAACAGGAGACAGATTCTGTTCCCTATCACGTATTCCTGTTTCAAGACGAGGGGTCAAGAGGTGGTGAATGAGCTGATTATGATCTGCACGACTTAAAGAGATTCTGGCAAGGTAACGCTTGCGAGCAACGGTACCAGTAACAAACAATAGAATCCGGGGCAGCAGACAATAACTGAAAACCGACAGACAGAGAAAAGGCCACCAAGAGGTTAGATCATCACTGGCAAGGCGATAGATCCCTTCTTTGAGAATCATCCTACTTCCTTCGATCTGAGCCGGATCGGGATAACTTATGGAGGCGGGAAGCAGCCAGGACCAGGGAGTGGCAATCCACTGTACGAGGTTGAATACAAACTGTGAGGAAAGTTGAATGGTTGATTGCCAACCAAAGGCCAGATCGGTGCCGGTTACCTTTAATAGAACGCTGCCCAATACGCCCAAGTTGAAAACTATCCCAAAAAGCTGAAAAAGTAGAAACAGGGGCCATATAAAAATCGAACCATACCCTTTCCCCCTGGTACGCACTATGGCAAAGGCTGCCGTCAACTGTTCTTTTCGTTCGGGTTGCATGCTTTTTAGGCTATATTTTCCGATTTTAAAAAACATACCGGTGAGAGCAGTATTAACAAGGGCCGGGAGGAGAGAGGAACGTAAGTCTAAACCACATGTTTTCCTATAGATCCAGGCCGCTGGCATTAAGAAGAGAATCAGGGTCTGGGTGCAGACAAAAAAAAGAAAAAAGGAAGAAACATTCACTGGCTGTTTGCCAGAATAAGCAAGGAAAGAGTAGGCAAGTCCAGTGCCGGATGTCAAAGCGAAAAATGAAAATATAAGCCCAGAGAGGCCGTACAGCTCTTGCCACATTTTTCCAGGCAGCAAAGCCTGCCCCTCCTGGTCTTGATTTTCTCGACGACGCCGTACCTGTAGCCAACGGTGAATCAGCCATTTTCGGTTGGGCTTGGATCCAGCGACAAGAGTAGGCTCTATCTCTTCCAGGTAGAGAGACCTGTCCCGATCCCGCAGGGCGTTCTCGCCCTCCATCTCTGCCAATTTCCGGTCTTTGAGGAAAAAATATTCAAGGTCGAGGAAATCAGGTATATCCCACCTATGTTTCATAAAATATAAAAGAATAAATAATTGAGAGTGAATAAAGGTAAGTTACAGTTTTAATGTAAGGAACTATGGAGAAATAAATTAAGTAAAATTTATAATGGATTTCTTCCGCATTCCTAATTCTTTTCTGTTAAGAAAGGACATTACCAGTTTCATTGCATGATGAAAAGGGCTTTACTGGCTTGATAAATTGTGGTGGTTGCTTAGGGGCTGGAAATAAATAATTCATCGTCTTTGTAACCTTGCTTCAGGCATATTTAGCCGCTCCTCAATTACCAAATTATCAAATTATCCCTGCTAGTTTTGTGGTTTGTTTTAATCAGGTTCGACTAAGTATGACCTAAATAAGGGTGACAATTTCAAGGAATTATTAGTTTTCAACCCCTTAGTGTCTGAGAATTGTTTAGGGGAAAATATTAATTTGAATATAGGTTATAGCTTTTCATGCATCAACTATTAATAGATCATCCCATGATTCTTATAGAAGCAGCTGTATTGGAGGTATTGAGGCGAGGTGGGAAAGTTTGCTTGCATCCGTTGCTTATGAACGGGACGCTTATTTATGAGTTGGTTGGGCGTCAAGAGTTAAGAAAGCTATATTTATCTTATGGCGAGATAGCCTTGGAGGCTGGACTG
>JAOTSI010000249.1 GCA_029865005.1 Desulfobulbaceae bacterium | reverse complement strand
GCGGGGCCTACAAATTTTTTATCGACTTTCCCCTAGCCGCAGTAGGCCATAAAATCGGAGGCCCAGCAAAAGTGTCGGTTATCGCCAGTGGACTATTCGGTTCTATTTCCGGGAGCGCCATCGCCAATACGGTTTCAACCGGGGCATTCACCATTCCCATGATGAAAAAAGCTGGGTTCAAGCCCCATATCGCCGGCGCAGTGGAACCGGCAGCCTCCATCGGCGGGATGTTTATGCCTCCTATTATGGGAGCCGGCGGATTCATCATGGCTGAGATGACCGGCTTACCCTATTCAAAAATTATGCTAGTGGCGTTATTCCCTGCCTTAATGTATTTTTTCAGTGTCTTTGTGATGGTACACTATGAAGCCAAAAAAGAAAATTTGGTCGGTATACGCCACAAATTAAACCCATTGGAAATATTTAAACACCAATGGTTTTACATCTCCCCTCTAATACTTATCACCATTTTCATGCTTCTGGGATATTCACCCGGCTACTCCGCCGTTATTGGCATGACGGGCTGTCTGGTGGTCAGCTGGTTTAGAAAAGACACCCGCATCACACCAGCTCGCTTTGTGGATGCCGCCCGTAAAGGAGCTGAAAATAGCCTAAAAATTGGTGCAACCGTAGGTGTAATCGGGATTATCATTGGAGTACTCACTTATAGTGGACTAGTTCTCACCTTTGCCGATATTATAATCGAATTGGCCCACGGGTCGCTCCCCCTTACCATTCTATTTATCGCCCTAGCCTCACTAGTGCTTGGTATGGGGGTACCGGTCACCGCCGCCTATTTAGTCACAGCAGTTGTAGCAGTTCCAGCCCTTACGCACCTAGGAATCAGCCCAATTGCCGCACATATGATTGTTTATTGGCTCTCCCAAGACTCCAACATTACACCGCCAGTTTGTATCGCAGCTTTTACCGGAGCAACTATTGCCAAAGCAGACATGTGGAAGACGGCTTTCGCCTCCTTTAAATTTGCTAAATATCTTTATCTCGGACCTTTTCTCTTCGCCTACATACCAGCGTTTTCTCTCAACGGCTCACTTGGGGATATCATCAAAGCATTTATTTCTATTATTATTGCTACCTATATTTATTCATGGTTTTTCAGCGGGATATGGATTGGCAAATTGAAGAAATATTTCTCTTCAAATTATGGCTAGGTAGCTCGTTATATAAATAGAACGAAACTCAATGTATCCAACCAAGTTTCCCCCCCTCCCACATATTAAGGGCCGCAAAAAAATATATTATCCCATCTCGGAGTCTGCGCTTACAGGCTTGTCTTTTTAGCCGTCTTCTTTGTCAAAGCAACAGTTACATTATAATACTATGCGCCTGTGGCCTTTCCTAAAAGACGACTAAAAATCCTGCGCAGGTAAGCGTAGACTTCGATTTTGGGATATTTATTATTTTCCGCATCCCTAACTAAACACCTTAACATAAAACATAATGATATATTATTATCTAGCTCTAGGGCATAAATGGGAATAATTATTTATTTCATAATTTCAGGTTGAAAATTTGACAGATAACCCCACACTGACATAACATTAACATTAGTATCGCAACACTTTAGCAACTTCACACTTACATGCGACCTGTTTGGATTTACTGAGGATCAACTACAACACATTGACCTGATAACACAAATTTGCGTACCTGGTCACAGGGTGTGTAATTAACTTATTTAATACAACGCGAGATAGGTAAGTGGTCACAGGTAAAATATTACATAACACCTCCAGTTACCAATAATTAAAGGATAAATAATGAGTCCATTTGATAATTTTGTAAAAGAAAATCAAAAACAGCCTTTAATATTGGCCGACGACAACGGCATTATAACTGATTTAAACGACAAATTCTGTGATTCCTATGAATGGGAACGGGATCAATTAATAGGACGTCCCATCACCGCCATCATCCCAACTGCACTTCACGATGCGCATCATATAGGGTTATCCAATTACCTAGTATCTGGTCATCCAAGAATTCTCAAACAACCTCTTCCCCTGCAATTGATGACAGGTTCAGGTAAAACGATTACTGCAGAACATTACATAATTTCCGAACTAAGCAACGGCAAATATAGATTTGCCGCCACTATCAAAGCCATCTGAGTTCTTAATGTCGGCCGATTTCGAAAAAACAATAAAAGAACTGCGCCATACTCTCGGCAAACTTGATGTAGCTTTTGGTGCTATCAAAGATGCCATTGTATGGACTGATAAATATGGTTTAATACAGTGGTGTAATACCACTTTTGAAAAACTCATCGGCACCCCACGAGTAACTCTCTTGAATCGTTCACTCATGGAAATCCTACCACTTTATGAGAAAGATAGTCCCCTCCCTGAAAATCTTCACCCCTGTCGCCAAGTTTTTAACAAACAAACTTCTAGCATGTCCGGAATTTACACCTTTTACCGAAAAAACGATGAGATTCCCCTCGAAATCCATGCTGAATACGTCAGTTCATCCACTGAACCAGGCAGCGCCGTCTTAGTGTTAAGAGATATCTCAGATGAAAAAATTAATGAAGAAATAAGGTTACAAAGCAAAGCGTTAACTGCAGCCTCAGATGCAATAATTATCACCGGACCTAATGGCAACTTTCAGTGGGTAAATCCTGCCTTTTTCAGACTTACCGGTTATCAACTAAGTAATGTTTTAAACAATGACATATCACTCTTATTCCCTACCAATTCAGACACAAACCTCTATCAAGGAATAATCAGCAAAGTTAGAACCGGGAATGTATGGAAGGGAGAAATAAGCGTCAACCGCAAGGACGCTACTCTTTGCCAAATTATTTTTAATATGACACCGGTACATAATAGAAATGGCGAACACACTCATTGTGTGGCCATAATGCATGACATTACTCAGTGGAAAATAGCTGAAAATAAATTAACTGAAAACGAGGCCCGCCTCCAAGCTATATTCACCACCGCAGTGGATGCCGTAATCACTATTGATATGAAGGGATTAATCGACAGCCTTAATCCGGCAGCGGAAAAAATGTTTGGTTATGAGAGTGGCGAACTCCACGGCCGAAACATTAACATATTAATGCCTGAACCATACAAAAGCTGCCATGACGGCTATCTTAAAAAGTATATGAGTACCGGTCATTCCAAAATTATCGGTATAGGCCGCGAAATCGTGGCCCAACGCCGCTGCGGCGAAATTTTTCCTATGGAGCTTTCCATTAGTGAGGTTAAACTTGCTAAACGACACCTCTTCACAGCGATAATTAGAGATATATCAAGTAGAAAAACTGCTGAAAAAGCTTTACAGCAAGCCCATGAAGAACTTCAAACTAAACAAAAACTATTAAACGAAGACCTAAGAGCTGCAGCCGACATCCAGAAAAGTCTATTGCCGCACAGTTTACCAAACAGCGGCCCCATTCAAATAGCATGGAGTTTTGATCCTTCTACCTTTGTTGGGGGTGATATATTTAATGTTTTCATGATAAACGAACAATATATGGCCGCATATATCCTGGATGTTTCTGGTCATGGTGTCACTTCCGCTCTGGTAGCAGTTTCCGTTGCCCAACGCCTACAGCCCCATGGCAACTTACTGTTTGATTATGAATTAAACATGCCCGTTTCGCCAGCCAAGGTCCTTACCACTCTGGATAAGGAATTCCCCATTGAGAGATTTGATAAATTTTTCACCATGATATATCTGGTCATTGATCTACAAACTGGCCACATACAATATTCAGGAGCAGGCCACCCTCCCCCTATGTTAATAAATGACACCCGTGATACCGTTGACCTGCTTGATCGTGGCGGATCAATAATCGGCCTTGGCAATATCATCCCCTTTGATGAAGGGGAAATTACACTCTCTCCCCATGATATTTTACTTCTTTATACCGACGGAGTTACAGAATTCAGCGATAAGGCTGATAACCTTTTCGGCCAGGACAAACTACTCAAGACCTTTTTACAAACCAAAGCGATGACCGCTGAACAGTCCGTTAATTACATATATAAAGAGATCACTGCCTTTGGAAAAAAAACACTTCTCACTGACGATATAAGTCTATTAGTTTTAAAATATAGATAATAATTTAATTTATACACCCATAAATGTATTCCACGATTTACCCTAAATAACAAGGAGATAGAGTCTAAAAGCCCTCACAGTCGATCAATAAATTTATTTATTGATCCATTTTAAGAAACAAACAGATTAACAGGTTGAAAAAAAGTTTTTCCTCCAGTAAAGGAGAGGTGACTATAAATCCTCAGCCAATCTTTCACTCCATCGCTTGCTGAAAACACAGGGATATAACCAGCCCATAATATCAACAAAATCGTGATAAACAATGATCTTTCAAGTAATTGTAGAATATTCAGAGAGCGGAGACGTTTTTCAAGTTACAGAACTCCATGATGAAAGCGGTACCGATTATGGATTTTTAATTCCCTACGATGAACGTTTTCTTTCCATGGTAGATTTGGGAGCCTTTATCGCCTATAAACTAAAGCTGGAACCATCGGAGATAGAACTGGAGGAGGTATGAGTAAACAAAGTACCCCACTGTTAAAAGATTATCAAATTATGCTGCGGGAAGCTGCAGCCTGCAAGCCGGGCAAGCCTCCTCTATATGCCACCATCAGCTTTGGTGAAAATATCAGTCAGGTCTTCCCTTACCTCAATAGAATACTCAAAGGAAGAGGGATTATCGAAGACCCTCCAACCCTGGTAATCCATAAAGACGAACACCAAATAGTCTTAAAAGCCCACTCCATCACCATAAGTAACCTAACCGAGCAACACAAGCCAAGCACGTTATGCAATGGCTACACGAAATTATTAACTCAACTTGGAATCGCAGAGATACCATCTCACCTCTCCGCACCCCCCATAAATCTCCTCAGGTTTTGGATATACTTCCATTGCTTCCGCAAACCAACTGCCAAAAATGCGGGGAAGCAACATGTATGGCCTTTGCAGTGCAACTTCTCCAAGGGATTTACTCACCCAATAATTGTCCAGAGCTATCCCCTACTACTCGCACCAAGTTACAAACCTTGTGCTCAAAACAGTAAGTGGTCACAGGCACCTCATCTTCAAGCGGTTGCCCCTGCCCGCATAGATGGACTATAGCGAACAGAGGCAACCGCATAAATCTGAGTCACCTGTAACCACTTACGATATCGCGGTATATTAAATCAGGTAGTTACAAACTTTGTGACCCAGTACAAAAAACAAGCTGGTAAGCGCAGCCTCCGAGATGGAGTAATATTTTTTCCCACGACCCTTACTTCTCATTATCAATAGCCCCATTTTCAGACTCAAGTTTATCCGGTGACCACGCAAATATATTTAGCTCTAGAGAGATAAATAATACAGCGTAATGGTAACTGGTCACAGGGTGTATAAAAATAACTGATTTAATAAAGCACGAGATAGTAAGTGGTCACCGGTACCTCATCTTCATGCGGTAGCCCCTACCCGCATAGATGGCTATAGCGAGCAGGGGTCACTGCATAAATCTGGGACACCGGTGACCACTTACACGTAATGTTCTCACAACAACCCCAAATAAACCTTGACTTCCAACTTTCTGTTTTATAACCTCACCTATTAGAAACCTTTATAAAAGTATCGCATTATGTAAGACTTATACTACATAATTGTATACTGTCAGGATCTAAACTAAGCATGTTTTATCTCAATCACCTTGAGTATATACTACGACACTTCTCCAAGTATCATTCACCGGGTGAGAAATATAAGTTCTATCATATCGGAGCCATAAGATTTTAACACCCACCCACCTACCATCTAGTAGAAGAGAAAAACTACATGGAACAACAATCGGCAGACAAAAAGGGATTTTCAGGCTTACAGGTTTTGAGCATAGTCATCGGGGTTATGCTGATAACTATTGCAGCCACCATCTTGATTATTCGCACCTGGCTTTTTCCTCAACCCTTTACACCGGTGGTCTTAGATCAACAGGAAGAGCAACAGCTTGAACAGAAGCTTGCCCAATTTGAATCCGTTAATCCTAATTCTACACCAAATAATTCCGTCGCCATAACGCAAAGAAACGAGCCTAAAGAGGACTTTGACAGCAAAGGAAACCTGAACCCAGAAGCCTATTCCGAGGACGGAACAAGCCGAGAAATAACATTCAGTGAACGAGAAATTAATTCGTTACTCGCAAATAACACCGACCTGGCCCAAAAAATGGCGTTTGATCTTAGCGACAATTTAGTCAGCCTACGACTACTATTACCCGTTGATCCAGACTTTCCGATCATGGGAGGTAAAACTATTCGGGCCAGAGCAGGTGCGGAACTCGCCTATCGTTTGGGGAAGCCGGTGGTTATCTTGAAAGGCGTCTCTTTGATGGGAGTACCGGTACCAAACGCGTGGCTGGGCGGACTTAAGCATATAGACCTGGTACAGGAATTCGGTGGCGACCAGGGGTTCTGGAGTAGTTTCAGCGAAGGTGTTGATACTATCCAGGTTCGGGAAGGTCATCTCTATATTAAACTTAAAGAATAAATTATACTGTCTGCCACTTTTAAGATTAAGGCAAAAGGTTCTGGTTAACTCGCTGTTGATTTAATGGAAAAGTTTTTAATTTTACAAAACGTTAAATCTAGCCAGGAGCTGTAGAGCCCCCCCCTGTGACCGCCCTGCAAAACCTAAAGCGAACCTTGTAAACATTAAGTGTACAAATTAGTTACGAACCCTGTGACCAAGTACCACATGGGAAATAACAGGCAGGTAATACA
>JAOTSI010000248.1 GCA_029865005.1 Desulfobulbaceae bacterium | reverse complement strand
CCCCATTTTCCTGAAAACCGGCTGTTCGTGCATGCCCCAGAAGAACGGACGGGTGCCAATTCCTTCTGCAGCGAGAAAACGCATTGCCTCGGCAGCATCAAAAGGGATATGGTCTCCCAAGACAATGCCATAGACCCAGAATATATTTTCCGCATACCCGGTCTGCGACAACGGCAATTGAATTCCTGCGATGTCCAGAAACGATGCTGTGTAGAAAGCGCCCATACGGCGTTTTTTTTCCACAAACGTATCAAGACGCTCAAGCTGGGCAAGGCCCAATGCTGCCTGCATGTTAGTCATGCGTAAATTCCAGCCCAACTCTTCGTGTACGAAACGTTTTTCTGGTTGAAAACAAAGATTGCGCAGTGAGCGACAACGATTGGCAAGCAGGTCGCTATTGGTAACCAACATCCCCCCTTCACCAGTGGTAATGTGTTTATTGGGATAGAAGCTAAAGGTGCTAATATCTCCAAAACTGCCACACGGTTCTCCCCTGTAGGTCTGTCCATGCATCTCAGCAGCGTCTTCAATGACCGCAAGCTTGTAACGTCCAGCAATTTCTAATACCCGTTCTATATCAACGGGAAGACCGTAAATATGAACCACCATTATCGCCCTGGTTCGAGAAGTTATTCTTGCTTCAATTGCACCAGTATCCATGTTCCATGTCTGTTCGTCAGCATCGACCAAAACCGGGACGGCACCAGCCCTGACGACGGAGGCCGCGCATGAGATTATAGTAAATGAAGGCATGATGACCTCATCGCCAGGGCCTATTTCAAGGGCAGCCACAGCGGCGTCTAAGGCAGCCGATCCATTACAAACGGCAATACCGAACTTCCGGTTGACTTTTTTGGCAAAGCTTTGCTCAAACTGCTGGATAAAAGGGCCTTCCGAAGATATCCATGCAGTATCGATACACTCGTCCAGATACTTTTTTTCGTTGCCATCGAGTATCGGCTCGTTGACCGGAATGCTCCTGGATATTACCTTTTTTTTATGAGTCATGATAAATTATTCTGTTGGTCAATCTTGTTTAACTACTACATTAACGTATTATTATGTCACTACTATCAACCGGATCAAATCTGACTTTGTCTGCATCCCCAGCAAAGGGACCTTGTTTTACTTCAACTATTTCTACCTCTTCAAGAGCTTCGAAACCATGCCCCCCAGCAGCAAGAAGAATCACATCACCTTCTTCAAGAACTCGGCTTTCAATGTATTTTTTGCTCTCATCGTAACAATCAACCCGAATCTTCCCCCGACGTACAAACAACACTTCCTGCGTAAAGTGTATCTGCCGGGACACAAGGTTATGAGTATGAGGGGCAATGATTTTCCCGGACTGATGACGCATATAAGCAACTTGTTGGGAAAAATCATCTGGTGTGAAAAACTGTACTCCGGGGTCATTAAAACGGTGGGATATGATAATAGCCAAAATTGTTTCTCCAACGGAAATCGTTTCAATATTAGTATTACTCATTAGAAGAACTCCTTTTCAAAGAGAACATTACCCTCATATTCTCCGAACTTATTGAAACCAAGCCTGGAATAAAAGTCACCGGCCTGTTGGTTAATTACCTCTGTATCAACAAAGTAGCGGAGTACATTATAGGACACAAAATAGCTGTCACTGGCTGCAATCAGCCTGGTTCCCAGACCCTGCTTCTGAATATTGTGGTTGATGCCAATTGTTAGAATGGTCGGATATTGATGACATGGAAGTTGTCGTAGATACCTGCTAAATTTAGACCTGGAAATAAGGACCATAATTTTAGAAGGGTGTCTTAATAAATACCACGCAGCCCTGATCTTAGCTACTATACCGATCTCTGCGTGGATTTTTTTTTCAAGTTCAAATAAGTTACGGGTGACTGTCAAAAAACCGATCACCTCACCATCTGATGATACGGCAACCCAACCGGCAGAGTTATTCGTATCTTTAAGAATTAAAAGATAAAGTTCGAACAGATACTTACTACCGATCTGGGCGTTTAACGTCGTGCCAAGAACGTCCCGGTGAAGGGTAACGACCTGCGAAATATCGGAAAACAATAATGGCCTGATAGATGTCTTTTTCACTGATGTGTTCTTTTTAGACTCAAAGGGCCAAAGAGTGTTTTAGGAAGCAAGAGCCTGATTGTGAGTATGAGATATTTTACCCCTCTGCGCATCAGTTTAAAAATAGTGGTTCCTGTTTTTGATTCTCCTGAAGTCCGAGGAGGCGATTGATAGGGCAGTTCCATAATTTTAATTCCCATGCGATCAATAAAATAAAGAACTTCGATAAAATATTCGCCGTAGTCGCCAACAAAGGGGTGGTCTTTTAATATATCCCGACGACAAACAATGAATCCACTAGTGTAATCGGTCGTGTGTATTTGCAAAACATTTTTAATTAAAATATTAAGCACAGATGATAATGCGGCTGCAAGTAGGCTGTCATTTTGTAATTCTGATTTGTTATTCAATGCTTTTTGTGAAGCATAACGTGTTGCAATTGAACATCCGCACGATTGTGCCAGAGTAAAAAGCTGTGCCATGACTTCAGGTGGGTGCGAGAAATCAGCATCCATCCATCCCACATAATCAGTGTGCGATTCTTGTACGCCGATCATGATCGATTTCGTTAGGCAAGGTATGCCCTGCCGGGCAATCAAACGTACCTGCGGATTTTGCATTTCAATATCCCGCACAAGCTCAGCCGTGTTATCGGTCGAACTATCATCAACCACGATAATTTGCACATCTGGCATAACACAAAGAAGTGTCTGAATTAACGCAGTAATATTACCTCCCTCATTGAGAGTGGGCAGAATAACTGTTAAAGTTGGTTTCATTACATACCTTTGCCGGTAGGCTCATAAAGAGTAAAATTATTCATTATCATAACTTGTCGCAAACTTTTTGCATAAAGAGGCAAATCAGTGCGTGACAAAACGTAATCATATTCAGTTACTTTTAACTGTTCATCAAAATAGTTAATAGCATAACGGACAGGTTTACCGGAAGGTGTTTGGATGGGTAAAAACAATAAATCTAGGGTATAATCTTGAGGCTTATACCCTAGTAAAACCAGGGGATGAGATTTAGTATCAAGAAGTGTATGTAGTTGTTGCTGGAAAAGTATCCGTGAAGGCGCAGTATTTCTAAAGACAATTGCCTGCTGCTTACGCATTGCTATAAAATTCTTCGCAATATCAAAGCTATACACAGATGTGCTGATAACAAAAACAAGATAAGCAATAGTAATACTAAGATGTTTTTTATAAACGACAATAATGGCAGACATAAAAAACAGTGGCGACATACTTCTGATTTCACGCCAATCCCATGCGTCAAAGGTTATTAGCAGCAAAGAGAAATTAACAAACCCGATGAGTGCAGCGGCAAAGTAGATCTTTTCCTTTCTCATTAAATAGAGAACGCCCATTGTCACAACCGAACTAAAAATTATCAACTTGGTGAGATAATATGGGTAAGGCTTTGAAAATCCGCCAACAAAGTAAGATTGAATATTTAAAATAAAATGGCCGTACAAGGATCGCCCAGCTTCCAAAATCATACCATCTTTAATTAACTTGGTTACCGAACTAAAATATGAAGGGAAACTGTCCCATAACAATTTAGCGTTTAAGAAAGATACGGTTGCACAGACAATAAACAAGAGTAAATATAAAAATAAATCTTTCCTGCTCCTGGCCAGTGGAATGAGACCGATCGACCAGAATAACCATAAATTTCTAAAAAATGCGGCACACCAGATAAGGAATAAAAAGAATAAGATGTCCCGTGTCATTCGCTTTTCATAAATACGCAATAGCAACAATGTGCACCCTACAGAAACCAGGAGATGTAATGACTCCTGCATGAAGGTAAATGAAAATACAGGAACTGTAAGATATGCTAGAAGAACAACCGCTATAGCAGCTTTTTGTGAACTCTGTAGAGCCTTTTGCTTTGCAATCAGAAGTAGTGACATCAGAACAAATGCGATATTTGTCAAGGGAATATTAAGAGGATGGGAACCTATGAGTTTACCAATGGAACCATGCAGGAGGGAATAAGCAAAACCGTGCCCATCCGCCTGAAACAAGACCGATCCTTTTCCAGTATAGGTAAAGGCGGCACGGAGAGTTGTGTTTTCGGTAAAATTCCGAGCATTCGTATAATAGAAAAATTCGTCCGACCATACCGGAATCAAACCGTCACACGCCTTAACTATCCAGAACACATACACACATACAAGAGTGGTAAGAAAGAAATAAATGGTATATCGATATGCCCTGGCATCAAACATATGGTTTTTTCTTTTCAATATTTAATAAGTTTACACGAGACTTAAGTTTTTTAAGCCTGGCAGGATAGTATTGACGACATGGTTCCATACCATGCTTCCATCATATCGTTTTGGTAATAAATAATTTATTTCTTCCAAGGTAGCCGGGAAGGAGAAACTACGGGTGAGAAAAAGGAAATAAACTTTATCCTTTAATCAACAGTTGTATCTAATTAGTATTATACCTGATTTTAAAATTCCTTTTCGAGATCTCAGCTTTCGGGGTTACGTAACATAGAAACTTAACGAAGAAAATAATCGAATATTTCTTTCCGTTTTCTCGTGATGATTTTAAGAAATGCAGGTTTTCACCCTACAACTAGGTTATATGAGCCTAGATTACTACGGGTAAAACAAGGAAATACATTTTTATCCATGTAGGTTAAGCAGGTCTGCGAGTTGAGTCAAGATTAAAGTTTGGTTCATATCGCAAGAAGCAGCGGTGATTCGTTTTTGTTAATATTTGCATAACTCAACTGCAATAAAAAACCAGGTCCTAAGGGCCAGGTTTTGGGTTATGCCCAGAGGGCGTGGTCTAATCAATTCTATGCTAGACATGCTGAGCATGTCATAATAATGAAAAATATACAGATTCGAGCTTTCTTGTTTTGTTATTTACTAGACGAACTAGAGCAATACGTTTAATTCTGCATAAGATTACAGCAATACCATATCACCAGTGTTGAACTACAAGCTCTGTAACCCTCTACTGTTCTATCCTCTTACTTTTATGAAGTATATGGTTAAAAAGCACTGCTCAGATGGCATAGCCCCTGATCTCTGACCTTGACCTGAGGACAAGGTTTTCTCTGCTAGAATAAAACGATATATGGTTTCACAGCCATTACCCTCTTTAACTCAAAGGACATGGGATGTTTCCATGCATCCTTAAGTCATAAACAATGGCCGCCAACTATTGACCTTTACAATACGAAACTTCATCGATCCCGACATGTGAGCCTCCCTAATTTGGAGACTATTTCGGATTCAGGTAACAACACCTTGAAATGTATTTTGCATATGATTTCACGAGAATTATATACCAGGAAAACAAGTATTCCGCAAATGGGAATATCACGCCAAATATGAGTCTTAGGCTATATTCGAGTTCCTATATCGTCTATTTTCTCAAAATGGTGGCTGTTTTGTGTTATCACCAGCGAAAAAATGGGTCTATCTGGATTTCCCAAATGGTGTATTGTACTAAAAATATAAGCCTAAAGCCCCTATTGCTTTTGAGTTTAAGATTGAAGAAATCTACAATAGAAAAACACTATAGTTTTTGAAGCATATAACCTAGTGATTTCTTGCACAGGATTTTTCTCTTCTATGTTCTGTCATGCTGTTAGGTTAGAAGAAAATGCCGTTTGGGAATCTCGGATATAGTCATATTTTACAGTATTAAATGGTGCGGTTCGTTCCTCTCCGGCACCCTACTGCCTTCACATGTCGCCTGCCTAGTATTTTTAACACACCACTTCTGCAAAAAAACCTTGCTTGGTGCGATAAACGCCCCCCTCACCTATTCCCAGTCCCCAACCAGTAAAAACGCTCCCCAGTAGCCGGGATGGGGGAAGCGATTGCGGACGTGGAGCATGGCGGAGCGGAGTGAGTCGGCTTTGTTGTTGGTGGCGTATTTGCGATAGAAGTGTTTCATGAGGACGGCGGTGGAGATGTCGGAGACTCGCCACATGGAGGAGATGACTGCGTGGGTGCCAGCGTAGAGGAAGGCTCGGTTGAAGCCGATGACGTCGTCGCCGCCGGTTACTTTGCCTAGGCCGCTTTGGCAGGCAGAGATTATTACCAGGTCGGCGTTGATTTCTAGGCCGAAGACTTCGGTGGCTTCCAGTTTGCCGTCGGCTTGTTGGTCTTTGGTTAGGCGGACTGCGGAGAAGAGTGGGTTAATGGGGTTGAACTCGCCGTGGGAGGCGAGGTGGATTATGCCGTAGTCTTTGATATGGTTGGTTACCCAGCTCTCTGTGGCTTTGTTGCCGCTGAGCATGGTGATATCGGGAAAGTTATAGCCTATTGTGGCTACCTCGTGTTGGGCAAAGGGGAGTTCCAGGCCGGGGTTGTTGAGATCGGGATTGCCGATGGCTAGGACACGGACATTTTTCTCGGCTTCTCTTCTTTTGATGGTATAGCCGTAGACTGCGGCGCTTGGGAGATAGAAGAGGGGATATTGTTCAATGAAATAGCCGGATTCGTCCTCCAGGGTGGCGAAGGATAGATAGTGGAGCGGTCCGTGGGGCACGATGGTATTGGACATCGTTTTCCAACACCAGACCCAAATCGGCCAATACCCCAATCTGCTGCGCACCCAATTCCAACCCGGCGGTGATATCCAGGGCCTCTTCCAGCAAGGGAGCGGCTTGGTCATATTGCTCGCGAGCTGCTTGGAGCAAGCCGAGCATATTTAAGGCCTCGGCATGGGCTTCGCTATCGGGAGCCG
>JAOTSI010000247.1 GCA_029865005.1 Desulfobulbaceae bacterium | reverse complement strand
CCGACACCTCTGCCACCTTTGACGGAATGCCTGCAGCTATGGTGGTGGTTTACCGGGTGGGCGACCAAAAACCATTGGCCGTCTCAGACACCGTCCTGCAATATATCAAAGACAAACAAAGCAAACTACCCGACTCCATCCACTTGGCCGCCTGGAACGACAATTCCGAACTCTACCAAAGCCGGCTTAACCTGTTGCTCAAAAACGCTGGCATCGGCCTGGTGCTAGTTTTCGTGGTTCTAGGTCTCTTTCTCCAGATACGCTTGGCTATCTGGGTCATGCTCGGCATCCCTATCTCCTTTTTAGGTGCCTTACTCCTTATGCCAGGACTTGGCGTTTCCGTTAACATGATATCTCTATTCGCCTTTATAATGGCGTTGGGTATCGTAGTTGACGATGCCATTGTGGTAGGAGAAAACATCTTTGAACACCGATTACGCGGAAAGTCTAATATCCGAGCAGCCATCGACGGCGCCAAAGAAGTTGCCATTCCGGTTACCTTTTCTATTCTCACCTCGGTTGCCGCCTTTCTACCACTGCTTTTTGTGGTTGGCACCATGGGACAGTTCATTAAAGTAATTCCCATGGTGGTAATATCCATTTTAGTAATTTCCCTGGTGGAATCATTCTTTGTCCTCCCCTCCCATCTGAGCCTTACCAGAAACAAAGGTGAGAACGGCAAAGACCAACCGCTCAAACCGATTAAAAGAAAAAAATTCTCTATCATGCTCGACAAGTTTGTGCATGGGCCTTATCGCAAAGCTCTTTCATTGTGTATCACCTATCGCTATATCAATATCGCTTTAGCGGTGGCCACCCTTTTCCTCACCATCGGATTGGTAAAGGGCGGGATTATCAAGTTCACCTTTATGCCTGTTGTGGATGGCGACAAAATACAAGTTTCCCTCCAAATGCCCCTTGGCACCCTGGTAAAAAACACCGGTAATGTCACCGAACATCTAGTGGAAACCGGCATGGAAACAGTACGCCACTTCAACGCAGAGCGTGAGAAAGATGACACCATCCTACGTCATATTTATGCAGTTACCGGCGGCACCATGGCTGGTGACGGCCCACGAGGTGGAGAAGCCACTTCAGGCGCTCATTTGGGCAATATTGCCATGTTGCTCGCTCCCAGTGACAAACGTAACTTGGCGGCCACAGATATCGCTAATCACTGGCGCAAGCTGGCTGGCGAAATCCCAGGGGTGGATCAACTAACCTATTCTTCCAATCTTATACATATGGGGGCAAACATTGATGTCCAATTCTCTTCTAAGAATTATGACACCTTGGTTAGCGCTACTAAAACACTTAAAGATGCCTTGAAGAAATATCCTGGGGTCTATGATATCGCCGACTCCTATCCATTGGGCAAAAAAGAGCTCAAAGTGCGCCTGAAACCGGAGGCAAGATCCCTCGGCATCACTGAAGCAATGCTCGCCCGCAGTTTGCGAAGCGCTTTTTACGGGGCAGAGGCATTACGATTACAACGAGGGCGCAATGAAGTGAAGGTGATGGTCCGCTACCCCACCGACCAAAGGGTGAGCCTCAATGATTTGGATAATATGCGCATCCGCACACCAGGGGGCATTGAAATCCCTCTTCACCGGGCCGCATCCATTGAAGAAGGACGAGGTTTTAGCGTCATAAATCGTGCTGATCGTAAGCGGGTGATCAATATCACCGCCTCGGTGGACGACAAAACCGCCAATGCAGAAGAAATACTAGATGATCTAAAAACAGGCACCTTAAATACACTTATTAACGAAAATCCCGACTTATCATATAATTTAGAAGGGGAAGAGAAAGAAAAACGCGATTCACAAATGAGTATGCGAAGAGGATTTCTCATTGCCTTATTGGCCATCTACTCATTACTAGCCATCCCACTGCGCAGTTACAGTCAACCGCTGCTCATCATGATTGCTATTCCATTTGGAGTGGTAGGTGCCATCTTCGGTCACGTGATCATGGGATTTCACTTGAGCATGCTTTCTATCTTTGGCATTGTGGCCCTCTCAGGGGTGGTGGTCAACGACTCCCTCCTGCTCATTGATTATATCAATCACAGCAGACGCAAAGGTGCTACTCTTCATGAAGCCGTGAACAAAGCTGGATTACGACGCTTCCGCCCCATTCTGCTCACATCGCTGACCACATTTTTCGGTCTTATGCCTATGATGTTGGAGAAGAGCGTACAGGCCAAATTCCTAATCCCCATGGCCATTAGCCTGGGCTTCGGGATTATTTTTGCAACGATGATAACTTTACTGCTTATTCCTTCCATTTACATGGTCGCAGAGGATATTCGTAACCTTATCGGACTGCGTCCAACCTATCATCGTTTGAATAAACATACTGACTAAGGTTTTTCAGACAACTGTTTCAGCGCGTCCGGTGCCCCCCGTACGCGCTGATCTCCTAAGCCTTCTCTTAAAAAAAAGATCTCACTCAACCGAAGGTGCCATTTCCTGCTTAAGTAAACAACAGGAAATGCGATGCATCGGCGAACCGTCTTCCAGGTAACTAATATTATCCGGCTGGAGAAGTTTGTTCATTACACATCCTTCCGGGATATCTAGGGTAAAGAAGCTATCCTCGGTCAAACCGGTATTTTTAACTAGCTTGTCATTTTCAATAGATAGAGCATGGATAGAGTGATCTTCACATAAAGGACAACGGTAGACCCGGCCATTGGGAAAAATAAAATAGTTTTCCGTTACTCGACCAGCGCACTCAAATTTCTCACCCAAATCAAGATACACTTTAGGATAAGTCACATGAATCCCAAGTTCGGCGCAATGTTGGGCCACCTTAGGCACCACCTCTAACCATCGGCTGGGATCTACCTGCCACCTGGTATCCTGTGCAGGGTCACCTGCCGCCGGTTTACCACGCAAACCGATGACCTGGATAAAAAACCGCTCAACTCCCGCATCAGCCAACAGAGCGGGCATGCGATGGAGATGATCAATATTCAAGCTGCTCACCGTATAAATAAGGGAGGTTCGAAATCCAAGCTCAACGGCTTTACGAAGATTTTGGGTACAGACTTCAAAAACGCCCTCCCCCCGAATCGGATCATTTACCGAGGCATCGGGTCCATCCAAGCTAAAGCTCAAATAATCCAACTCGTCCGGCGTTACCTTTTCAAGTAAATCATGAAACAGGTAGCCGTTTGAATCGACAGTTACATTGTAACGCATCTCCCGCGCCGCTCTAATAACCTCGGCTAAATCAGGATGGAGAGTGGGTTCTCCGCCAAGCAAGATGAGATTGGTTTGCTCTTCGGGACGGGCAAACAACCCCAGCCAAGTAACAATGGTGTCAAGAGAGAGGGTCAGGGTCCCATGCTGTTCGATGTTTATGTAACAATGCCGACAGCTGAGATTACAACCGGTTAATATATGAAAAAATACATTCCGCTCTCCCGGTTTAAATCCAACCGTACGAGCTTGTCGTAGATGTGTCATCTTAAATTCTTTATTAATAAAGTTATTTATTCAGGATATATTAATACCACCAACCGGTGAAAACTGAGTGCCCAGCAAAAAGTAAACATGGCACAAAAATATATCGCCATCAACGTCCGATAAACATCAGCTCAATCGGCGGACATCAAGGCAAGAACTAGCTCTGTGAGACGCTTCATATCCTGCAAAGATACCTGTTCATCGGTTGAATGAACGTGGGTCATCCCGGTGGCCACTATGGCGGTGGAAAGACCGTACCCGTTGAATATATTAGCATCAGAGCCTCCACCAGCCACGTCATACTCAAGTTCTAAACCCATAGCCTTTGCCACAGCATCTATTTCCTTAACCACTGCGTCGTTTTGCCGGATATACATCAAGGGAAAGCTTTCCGTAACCTCGATGTTCACTGTAGGTTTTCCCTTAGCCAGACCGGTTGGATCACTCCATTGATTAACCACTTCCTCAAAGGGAGTTACCACCCGGCGAGTCAGATCTTGCAGAGTTTTCAGAGAATGACTTCGAATCTCCCCTTCCACCACTACCTTTTCAGGCACGATATTTACCGCAGCACCACCATTGATTACACCAATATTGACCGAACTCTCTGGATCAATACGTCCATTCGGGACTTTGGCAAGGGCACGGGCTGCCAGAGTAATTGCATTGACCCCCCACTCAGGATGAAGTCCAGCATGGGCAGCCACACCTTGTACGGTTATGCTGAAATGGTTAGAAGCAGGGGCACCAATAATTACCTTGCCAAACCCAGTACTATCTAAAGAATACCCCATGTTGGCTTCAATATTTTGAGGATCAAGAGCTTTGGCACCAAGTAAACCAATTTCCTCACAAGTGGTAAACACCAATTCCACCGGTCTGATATGGACATCATTCTCTCGAACCAATCGAATGGCTTCCAAAATAGCTGCAATACCTGACTTATCATCACTTCCAAGAATAGTGTCAGAGCTACTTGTAAATATACCGTCGCGAAAACGTACCTTAACCCCACAACTCGGCTCCACCGTATCCATGTGGCAATTTAAAAATATAGGCTCTTTAGTACTCGTACCAGCAAAACGAACAAAGAGATTGCCGCAGTTCGAACCGGTTATTTTGGCGGAATCGTCTTCGAAAATTTCCTCGCAGCCCAACTCCGCGAATCTTTCTTTTAAGTAATGAGCCACTGCTCCTTCCTGCCTGGAAGGGCTATCAATTTCACAGAGGGTAATAAATGAGGATGCCAATCGTTCTTCATTAACAGATATTTTCATAATGCACCTTGTTTCGGTTAAGAACCGAGGAACTCAAAATAATAATTTGAGCAAAGAAAAGGGAACTGGAAAAAATAATCTACCCAAATGACGTAGGATAGCACTTCGTCTTCAAGGTGGGCCAAGGGGCGCATATTTGTTGCATGTTATCCTTGGCGCAACGCAGAAGACAGAGTCATAGACAAATGGGTCGAGTAGATAATTTTTGGAAGTTCCCTAAGGTCGAATATTTTTTGTCTTCTGTGTTGCGGCCGCAAACACATACCTGAGTCATGTAGCTTCTACAACAAATCAGAACACAGTAAAAATAGGTAAATAAAAATTATTTAAATTATTTTAACCCCGTTCCTAACCATTAGGGGAGCGTACAGTAATAGTCCCTGTAAAGAAACCTTAGTTCGACCCGAGCAAGACAACTGCATGAGTAGCAATCCCCTCTTCCCGGCCAGGAAAACCCATTTTTTCAGTGGTAGTAGCTTTAATATTGATGAGTTCAGGACTGACTTCACAAATGGCAGCTAGATTAGACCGCATGGAAGCAATATGAGGTGCCAACTTGGGACGCTGACACACTATTGTGATATCGCCATTAACCAACCTGGTGCCCTCTTGCTTCATAATTCCTACCACATGCTCAAGTAACTTTAAGCTCGATATCCCTTTATAAGTTGGATCGTTATCTGGAAAATGACCACCGATATCACCTTTGCCCATGGCTCCGAGCAATGCGTCCATAAAAGCATGAGTAAGAACGTCGGCATCGGAATGACCGGCTAAACCAAGATGATAATCAATATTTACTCCACCTATAACCAAGTTCCGTCCTTCAACTAAACGATGGGCATCATATCCGTGACCGATTTTCAATTGATCCCTCCGGCACAATATTTTTTCTGCAAAGATTATATCCTCCGGCCGAGTGATCTTTAGATTCTCCTCGCTACCGGCCACTACAGTAACCGACACCCCGGAGTGTTCCAATAATGAAGCCTCATCAGTACCGATAAAGTTGTTTTTATTTGCCAGCACAAAGGCTTGTTCAATCAAATGACGTTTGGCACCCTGGGGCGTTTGAGCTCGCCAGAGAGCACTTCTATCCACGGTCTCATCTATTTTTCCGTTGGAATCCACCCGCTTAATCGTATCATTAACCGGTAAGGCGGCAATAACCGCGCCATGCTCGGCAACTCCGGCGAGACAACGATGAATAACCGCTCTATCAACCAAAGGCCTGGCTCCATCATGGACCAAAACAGTTAAAATATTAGGGGGAAGAGTAGCTAAGCCAGAGCGGACCGATTCCTGCCGAGTCGTCCCACCCTGAGCAAAGATCAATCGAGCCAAGAATTCAGGAGAGAGATGCAAATCTAAAATCTGCTTCGTTTTCTGCTCAAGAGAAGGAGGTACGACAACAACAACCAATGATATTTCATCTACCTCAAGAAACTGCTGAACTGTTCTGCAAAGAATCGGCTCGCCGCCGAGCAAGAGAAATTGTTTGGGAATATCAGCCCCCATGCGGGAGCCGCTACCAGCGGCGGGAATAATGACCGCCGCTGGAATTAAAAAGGGGGTATTTTTCATAAGGTAATTGCCATGGCCCGAGCAGCCCATGAGAAGTGATAACAAGATAGTAAGTAATCACTTACATATCTTACGGTAAATCAAACTAAATATTTACCAGTAACTAAAACAATTATAATCGTTCAGAAACACCATAACTGAACGATCACCTAAAAAGAACGGGGTGGGATATAAGCCGAATTCTGTTTCCGTAAAAACGGATCATGATCATTTATCTGGGACGTCGATCACTCGACGCCTCAAGCAACCTACCCGGAAGCATCGGACGGGCAGCCCTCAAACGCTTCTCTATTTGGTCTTGCACCCGGTGGGGTTTACCCTGCCTTGCCTGTCACCAGCCAAGCGGTGAGCTCTTACCTCGCCATTTCAACCTTACCTGTGCTTGGACGAACCAAACCATCGGCGGTGTATTTTCTGTGGCACTTTCCTCCGGTTACCCGAAGTTCACGTTATGAACAACCGTG